>JAEXPO010000566.1 GCA_023446675.1 Bacillota bacterium
CATCCACAGAGGCTGCTCCGTCAATAACCTCGCCGTCCATGGGAATTTGCTCTCCGGCTTTGACATAGACAACATCACCCTTTTTCAACTGAGCGGACAGCACCTCCGTGAATTCGTCAACCTTGTCAGCGTATTTAAGCCTTCGCGCCTTCACATCCTTTCGCGCCTTGCGGAGCGTGTTGGCCTGGGCGCGTCCCCGGCCCTCGGCTATAGCCTCCGCAAAGTTCGCAAACAGTACCGTAAACCATAGAATTAAAGCGATGGCAAGAATATAGCCGCTGCTTTCATCCTTAACTCCGGCAAAGGACAGGAAATATAAAGCGGTCGTCAGGATGGCTCCGATATAGACCACCAGCATAACAGGATTTTTCACCTGTACCCGTGGAGCAAGCTTTATGAAGGACTGTTTCAGCGCATCCTTGAAAATACCGTTATTAACACTTTTTCTTTCCATTTTAATCACCTCTTTTTATCGTGTTGTGAAGTAGTCGGCAATCGGACCAAGAGCCAGTGCCGGCAAAAAGCTCAGTGCGCCTACAATGAGAATGACTCCGATCAAAAGCACTACAAACATGGTATTGCTGGTAGAGAGGGTTCCCTCTCCCACCGCCACCGTTTTCTTCTGCGCCATATTGCCGGCAAGAAAGATGGCAGCCACCATGGGAATAAATCTTACAAGCAGCATAATCACTCCGCCTGTTGTATTTGTAAACACCGTGTTGGCGCTAAATCCGCCAAAGGCGCTGCCATTGTTGTTCCCCATAGAGGAAAAGGCATAGAGTATCTCAGAAAAGCCGTGAGCACCGGAGTTGGTAAGCCAGGATGCGGATTCGGGCATAATAACGGCTGCGGCGGTGCCAAGCAGCGTTAAAAGCGGCGGGGCAAGAACAATCAGGCATACCATCTTCATGTCATAAGGCTCAACCTTCTTACCTAAATATTCAGGTGTCCTTCCAACCATGAGTCCGGCAATGAATACCGTCAGCAGCACAAAGGCAAGCATTCCGTAAAGCCCGCTGCCCACTCCGCCGAAAACAATTTCTCCCAGCTGCATCAGAAACATCAGCACCATACCTCCAAGAGGAGTAAAGCTGTCGTGCATGGAGTTAACCGAACCATTGGAAGCGGCTGTGGTTGCCGTTGCCCATAAGGCCGACGTCCCCATGCCATGGATTATTTCCTTGCCCTCCATACTGGCAGATGAAGCTACGCCTGTGAAAGCCGGCGCCGCAAATTGCTCACTTACCGTCACCGCGGTAAGGGATACCACGAATAAAAGCATCATGGCGATATAAATGGCTCTGCCCTGTTTACTGTCCTTTACAGCTTTTCCAAATGTAATACAAAGTGCCGCCGGTATCAGCAGTATGGACAGCAGCTGAATAAGGTTGGATAAGGGTGTGGGGTTTTCCAGAGGAAAAGCTGAATTAACGCCAAAGAATCCGCCCCCATTTGTTCCCAGCTGCTTAATTGCGATCTGACTGGCTGCGGGACCTAAGGGTATAAGCTGAGCAGAGCCACTCTCCAAGGTTACAACCTCCTTATAGGGGCTCAGTGTCTGCACCACCCCCTGAGATGCCAGCAAAACTGCGACGATTAGAGATAGGGGGATTAAAATATAAAGTGTAATTTTCGTTAAATCAACCCAGAAGCTTCCCAGTGTTGCTTTCTGTTTTAAGATAAATCCTCTTATTAGCACAAACAATACGGCGATACCCGCGGCTGCGGACACAAAATTTTGAACGGTAAGCCCTACAGACTGAGTCAGATAGGACAAGGCCGATTCGCCCGAATACGCCTGCCAGTTGGTGTTGGAGACAAAGCTCGCGGCCGTGTTAAACGCCAGATGCCAGCTTGTTCCCTCAATTTCCTCAGGGTTCAGAGGAAGTATTTTTTGTACCATTTGCAATACCCATAGAAAAACAAGGCAAATGGCACTGAAGGCAATTACTGAAGAAGCATATTTCTTTGCCTCCATTTCTTCGTCGTGCCGAACTCCCATGCATTTATAGATGCCTTTTTCAACAGGAGCAAGCACACGGGTTAAAAACACCTTCTGCCCTGTCATCACCTTATACATATAGATGCCCAGTGGGATGGACAGGCCAAGCAAAAGGGCAATATAGACTATGTTCTGCCACAGAATATAGCTCATAATTCTTCACCTCGAAACAAAACATAAAATAGATAGATTAACAAGGCTAAACCAATTAAACCTGCGATAGCCAATACCATTACCATTTTCTCATCTCCTTGACCATTCCTTCATTAATACCTTGCGCTATGTGAATTCAGCCTGGAAAATACGCAAAACGTAGCGCTATCCCGCGTTTATAACTTGCTGCACCTAAAATGATATAAGAAAAGAGGTCAAGGAGGTGTCAATTTGCCTTGATAAAATGTCAAGAAAGCGGCAAGAAGATTTTTGGGGTAATAAGTCCGATGAGTGCAAGCTTAGAATTGCAGGTTTTGTCTGCCAAGTCTGTAAGGCCAGCAAATAAAAAGACACCATCCAAGAAAAAACTTAAACGGTGTCGTATGAAAAAGGGGTGCACTTTTTAGAGACTATGCTTACTCAACCGCGAATAGCAGTCTTGCTTTTTTGTTAGAAAGAGGCAGCTACCCCATCCTGTAAGAATTTTTGTATCTCTTGTTCGACCTGCTCAGGATTGTCTAAATTAGTACCATGGTGTGCATTTTTAATAGTTACCAGACGTGATCCTTTTATATGTTTTTGCATATATATCTGTTGCCTATGAGTCAAAGTGTCGTGGTCACCGATTAACAGCAAAGTGCGGCAGATTATTTGGGATAGTCCGTCCCGACTCTCCATGTCCGTCACCGCTTTCCAGACGCGATTAAAAACATCGTGGTTTATGCTTCCAACAACTTCACGCACATAAGGTCTTGATTCAAGATTGAAGTTTCCCATTCCTATTGAAATACTCCATGCAATCCAGCTCATAGGCATTAGCCTCAAGCATAATCGATTGATTGGAACCACCAACCGCTCATAAAGATTGAATTTGTTAGTACAAATTGCACCAATTAAAATAAGCGCTTCAACGCGTTCTTTGGCATTGATAGCCACTTGAATGGCTACATGCCCTCCCATTGACAATCCACAAATTATGGCTTTAGAAATCTTCAAAAAATCCATCATGGCTAAAACATCTTGCCAAAACACATCTGGTGATATTTCGCCCAGTGGCAGAGAAGATTTTCCGTGACCGCGTGCATCTAAAGTGATGACACGATATTTTGAGGAGAAATGTTCAACCTGTCTTTTCCATTGGCGTATATCCCAGGATGCACCATGGAGAAAAATAAAAGGTTTACCCTCTCCACTTTCTTCATAGTATAAGGTCGCTCCTTGATTCTTGAAATATGGCATTTATTCCTCACCCTTCTCATACATCCCTGATTTCAAAAACTCAATATACTCATCAAATTGATAATATAGGCTTGGGATATCTACTTCATTTGTTGCATTTATTTTGCCCACGAACCCCTCTGCTACCCAGGTTACTATCTCAATTGCCTTATTTGCAGATAGCCCCTTTTTAAGTTTTGACCAATCAACATTAGCAGCCGAGCTTGTATGGCTCTCTTTTAAAAGGCTCTCGTTTTTTTCCCGGATTAAAGGTGCTATATCTGCATGTTTCTCAGTATAGGCGGAGTATAAAAAGTCCCACAGGCTTGGATAATCTGTTATGAAATCGATTCTTATGTGGGAAATTTGTTTCAGCCTTTGAAAAAAATCTGTTTGTGCAGTATCAACTTTATCACGAATATTTTTGCTTAAAATATCCGCATAGATGTTGTAGAGAGAGATATATAATTCTTTTTTATTCTTAAAATAATGATAAAACAGACCTTTTGAAATACCTGCTTCTGCTACAATTTCATCTATTGTTGTTTTACGGTAACCCTGCCTCGCAAACAAAACAGCCGCCGCTGCCAGGATTGAACTATGTTTTTCAGTTTCCTTTTGCACTCTAAGACATCCTTTGCATTGACTAAAATCGTCGGTCTATAGATATACAATAGCACGACCGACGATCTTAGTCAATCACTCATAAAATAATTGACAGTTAGCCACTGAATGACAAGCTAAAAAGGATAGACTTTTCATCGGTTTAGCGCTGTGATCGTACCCAATAAGCTCCCGCGCCAGAGCCAGGTATGGCGGCACATTTCTTCGTGTTCCGAGTGTCAAAAAACAGACATACCCAACGGCCTCGCGGTTTACTAAATTGGCATATCCTTTTTTGTAAATACGATGACGGCTGCACCAAAGAGCAGGATAGCCCCGATAAAAAGAACCGCAATGCCCCCTATAGCACCTGTTTCTCCG
>JAEXPO010000430.1 GCA_023446675.1 Bacillota bacterium
TTTTTTCCTGATCGGCGCGTATGACCTTAAGGGATAGGCTGTCCAGCCAATTCGCCCATGTGTCGGGGAAGGCTTTATCGGTAATAAGGATGTTAATTTGATCCACCCTGGCCGTATTAACGAACCCTACCTTTTCAAACTTGGTATGGTCGCACAGAAAAATCACCTTTTCCGAGCAGGCCAGCATGGTACGGCGAATATCGGCTTCCTGTTCGTTGGAGTCCGTCAGCCCATGGCGGGGTGAAAAGCCCTTGCTTGAAAGAAACACCTTGGCCGCCCGGTACTGGCTGATGGCCCGTTCCGCGGTTCGTCCCACATAGGAAAGGCTCTTGGGCCTTAGAAGGCCTCCTGAGGAAATAAGGGTAATATCCTCGCAGGAGGCCAGCTCCAGAATAATCCGCTCCGCATTGGTGACCACAGTAAGGCCTTTTTTCTTCTTCAAATGCCTGGCAAGATAAAGGCAGGAGGTGCTGGCGTCGAGAAACAGGGTATCATTATCCTCAACCATTTGAGAGGCCTTAAGGCCAATGGCATTTTTCCCCGACATGTTGATGCCCTCACGAACCTCCACAGGTGTTTCCCAATTGGTGTCGTCGGACAGCACCGCACCGCCGTGGGTTCTGACAAGAAGCCCCTTGCTCTCAAGATACTTTAAATCCCTTCGGATGGTTTCTTCCGTAACACCGAAAAGCTGGGCTGTTTCCGGAACAAGGAGGCTCTTTTTTTCATTTAGTCGGGCAACAATCTGATTTCGTCTCTCGGCACCCAGCATGATATTAAACCTCCCCTTCACGGCCCTTTTCAAGGCCTATGACCTTATAAGCCTTAATTCTTTCGTTAAGGGACGGGTATTTGCGGATTGTTTCAGCGGAAAACATGCTGCGGGTTAAATCGCCGGTGGCCGCAAGCTCATGGCCAATAAGCGCCCAGGTGGTATCAATAAGGTTTTTAAAGTAGTCGTTTCTTATAGCTTCGCAGACAAAGGACTGCCGGGATGAATTAATATCCTCACCGCTTATCTGCAAAAACCCGTATTTGTCGCACAGTCCTCTTACCCTGTCCATCTGAGAAAGGGTATTTCGGGAGGGCATGTAGGTGATCGCCTTAAACCCAAGGCGGTAAAGCTCCTCAAACAAAAGCTCCAGATAGCTGTCCTCAAAGGTTTGGGTTTTCTTATCCCCTGTGACCGAATCCCCCACATCCCCCAAATAGGCGTATGCGGAAATAGCCCCTACTCTGTCGGCAAGCTCCAGAACCTGGGCGACAGGGGGGCATTCGTCGGTGGCAGGGATGTAGAAGCGCTCCACCAGAGAGCTTTTCAGAAGCCCCAGTAAATCATAAGAATAGTGAGGATTGGCTTCATCCGTTAAAAAGCCTTCCAGCTTGCCGCTCACAGGAAGCGCCAGCTTATCCTTTAAGAAAGAAACCAGACTGGGTCCTTTTCCGTAAACCGCTATAAGACGGAGGGACAGAGCATAGAGAACATGGCGCTCCGTAACGCTTCCGCCCTTATCCGCCTGGGACAGGGGTGCAACATCCTCATCAAAGGAAATGGAAAGCTTAAAGGGCTCCAAAAAGCCGTTAATCCGCTCAACCATTTTGCGGTTACGGGCATTGCGCTTATCAATAAGGGGCTTAAAAAAGGCAGCCACTTCCGAAAGCCTTGTATGAGGGATGCCATGGAGAGCCATATAGGCAATAGTGTTCTGATCCGGATTGTTGAGACGTCTTCCCTCAACCCGTGTCCCTGAAAAATCCGCCCGGCATTCCACGCCAACCGTTACGCTTAAGCCGGTTATTTCGCCGGCCTTCAAAAACTCCTGAGCGCCGGAAACCGAATCATGATCCATGATTCCGGCTGTGGAAAGGCCCGCGTTCATAGCGCGCCATACCGCTTCGGCAGGCGCGTAAGGCGAGAAGGAATAGATGGTATGAATATGGTTATTTACATCCGTCCCCGCAGGAGGCTTTGGCAGGATGCCCTTTTCAATATCCTCCATAAGACGCTTCAGGCTCTCAAGCCGTACTTCCTCGGAAGGGCTTTTCAGGCCCGCTTCATGGGCTGCGGCCCGATTTTCCGACCCCGGGATTTGGTCCGCTTTATAACCCATGCTCTTACCTCATTTCCTGTCCGCCGGTCACATTGATGGCCTGACCGGTCATATAGCTGGATTCACTGGATGCAAGGAAAACCATAACATTGGCAATATCCTCGTATTCGCAGCTTCTTCCCAAAGGAACCTGGTTCAAATACTTCTGGCGCACCTGCTCCTCTGTAATGCCCTGATTTTTGGCATACTGCTTGAAAAGGGCGTTTGGGCCGTCATTCCAAAGAGGAGAGTTGAGAAGATTGCCGGGGCAGATGGAATTTACACGAATGCCATGCTCGGCAAGCTCCAGAGCCAGGCTTTGGGTAAGGCCGATGCCGCCGAATTTAGCTGCCGCATAGGCTGAGTTTTTGTAAGAGCCCTTTTTGCCGGACTTGCTGTTAATTTGAATGATATTACCTTTTTTATTGGGTATCATAGCTTTAGCAGCAGCCTTGGCGCAAATAAAATAGCCTATCAAATTGACATCCATCATTTTCCGCCACTGAGCGGCAGGAAATTCCACTGCCGCTTTTGCAATAAGAATCGCAGCATTGGAGACCATAAGATCCAGGGATCCGTACCGGGTGACCGTAGCCTCTACCATTGCCTCTACCTGCTCCTCGTCGCAGACGTCAACCTTGACGGCCATGGCATCGGTCAGGCTTTCTGCCACCTTCTGGGCCGCTTCAAACTGAATATCGGCAACCACTACCCTGCATCCTTCGGCGTCCAGACGCCTTGCCAGAGCTTCTCCAAGCCCCTGGCCCGCACCGGTGACAATGGCTGTTTGTTTTTCCAAGCGTTTCAACATGGGTGCTCCCCCTTTTTGTTGTTTTAGTTTGTTTTCATTATAGTATACATGTTAGATTATGTCCATATTAAAAAAGAATATGTGGTTTTATGTTGATTAACAAGATTAGGTATGCTATGATCAAAATAAGTAAAAGTATACCTTTAAAAAAGGAGGATCGTCAATGAAAACACAAGCAGTTCGATTGTATGGTAAAAATGATCTTCGACTTGAAACCTTTGAGCTCCCCCCCATCAAGGAGGATGAAATACTGGCCCGCATCGTTTCGGAAAGCCTATGCATGTCCTCGTACAAGGCGGCTTCCCAGGGTTCTGAACACAAGCGCGTACCCAATGATGTGGATAAAAATCCAATCATCACGGGGCATGAATTCTGCGGCGAAATTATTGAGGTCGTATCCAAATGGCAGTCC
>JAEXPO010000478.1 GCA_023446675.1 Bacillota bacterium
GCTCCGCCCTTCCCCATATTGATTTAACAATACGGGCAAAAGCAGACAGCAGCAGTGAGGCCGTCTGGGAGAAAAAATCAAATTGGACTTTTCTGTTCTCCAACTTTTTTGACGGGCAGACAGTAAATTTAAGGACCGGCTATTCCTGGAGAAATGTCATTGCCTTTATGCGCTTGTATTTTATAAAGGCAAAAACGTTCATGGATGATTTATATCCTCATGGCTATGAGCTTCTTTTAACGATTGACGGACATTTAAGCCTTGCTTTTTTAGCCGGGAAGCTCTATGGAAATCCCTATGAAAAACCTAATAAGCGCTTGCTTCTTGCCGGCAGCAGAAGCAACGATATCCTTTTAGTTTCTCCCAAGGCTGTCAGCTCTGCTCCCCTTGCCATTAAAACGGAAATACTTCCGGGAAACAGTACGGCATCACACAATGTATTGTTCTTGCTTAATATAACAAAAAATAGCCGTGACATTACTCAGGACGTACTTGCCTTTTGCGAAGACACCCATTTGAGCTATCGTGCCATTCATAGCATCTCTGCCATACTCACCATAGAAGATGGCACTCAGCTTGGCGCTATTTTAGATGCAGTTGTTCGCTTTGCAACCACAAACAGTAATACCGGCGATGTGCTTCATATCTTTGCTGCAACCACCACATCCTTAATGTTCGTTCTTGGTGGCCACAGCCGTTTTCTAGGAAAGGTTAATTTATATGAGTTTGACATGGGAAAACAGCAGTACTCCGAATCCTTTACCTATCGTGATTACGAAGAGGTGGCGAACGCCGACAACATGTAGTGTTCCTGCAAATATTCTGTAAATATCCTGTAATTAAATTCGTGGGTGTATTCTGCAAAAGCATCCATTAACAATAGCGCAAAGTTGTAATATAAAAGTGCCTTACACACTCTCTATCGTAGGCACTTTTTCTTTTACTGTCTTTTACTGGTTAATGTTAATTTTATTGAATTACTGTAATCGGAGCTTGGCGATTTCCTCTTGATCTAATCCCGTTTTTTCTGAAATGGTTTTATCATCAAGCACATCCAGAAGGTTGCGCGCAATTTGCACTGCTTTCTTTTTTTCGCCTTTTGCCATACCTTCCGTCAGACCTTTCTCCATGCCTTCCGTCAGGCCTTTCGCCATACCCTCATCTCTAGCGTCTGTAAGCCGGGTTACTTCGTCATGAATAGCCATTTCTCTGGATTCATAATACCTTCTTATTTCATCAAAGCTACCCAAAAGTTCCAAAACCTCTTCCGTTCTGTCTATGGCAGGCTCCTGTTTCTTTGCCATTTCCCACACCTCCTCCGGTGAGTCCTCTATGAACACCAGCCACCTGTCCAGGGGCTCTTGCTCAAGTCCGGCTGCTTTTTCTGAATTTAGGAAGCTCCAGAAACCGTTTTTTCGTCCCCTTGCGGGGTTATTGGGTTATTAAACGTTGGAAATAATTTTACTGACGACATTATGACTGGGTTTTCGTCCCCTGCGGGGTTATTGGGTTATTAAACAAAATATGCTTTATTGTAACAAAAACTTAAAGGCAGAGGTTTCCGTCCCCTTGCGGGGTTATTGGGTTATTAAACTGGACGAATCTGGAGTTCAAAAGTACAAAGTGGTGATGTTTCCGTCCCCTTGCGGGGTTATTGGGTTATTAAACCCTAGACCTCTACAACCCTCTATTTCACTGGCTTTGACAGACCTATTTTCGGCAGGATGAATTTTTCATTCAAAATCATACAAACTTTATCTTTCCGCCCACTACTCTATTAGTAAAATAAATCCGTAAGAATCTCTTATTACAATGCTTTTAGGGATCTTTTCACTTTTTCTGGAGGATACTGATTTTAGGGGCTAAAAATCCTCCGGAATCTCAAGCCTTTCCCTATTACCTTTAAATGCAACTTTAAATATATAGCTTTAAACGCATCTTTAAATAACAGCCTTAAATAACATCTTCAAGCAATATCCTTAAGCAACACCTTTTAATAAATAGTATACTTTACAGCTTTTACAAAGACAACCTTTTCAAATTAGTCTTTATTCGGAATTGGTGATCTTCTCCTCAAATTATGCTATACTTTTCCATGAATCTTATCCAGGCACTTGTTCGCTTCAGTGCGGCACGTTGAGTACAGCTGATAGGCTAGGCCTGTCCTGAATGGCTAATTGGCTGAAAACTGTCGGCCCCGACCAATTGGAATTAATACTATATACTCATTTCACTAATATGCATCCAAAGAAAAGCTTTTTCCTGACTTCCCTGGCACAATACGTGTACTGAGAGACTTTATCATAAAAAGCTTTCCGCCGATATAATCATTTAATAGAGATTATTAAGGGAGGAGATTCAAAATGCCTAAAAAAATTAAAGTATGCAAGCATTGCTCCGGCTTTGATGTCAAGGAACTAAAGGATTTTGTGCCTGCAAAGGAGTACAAAATTGGGTGTGTAGACCACTGTGCCCGAAAGGGTTCTGAGCTAAGGTCTAAGGTATATGGCCTGTTAAACGGCAAGCTGGTCGTTTGCGACACAAAAGAAGATTTCTTTGCGGAAATCAAAAACATACTCTAATACCAGATACGTATTTTCTTGTCGCGGGGGATATCCCTTATATAAATTTATACGTGTATTTATTTCCCTCTATTAGTCATCCATAATAAATCAAAGCCGCAAAAATAAAAGTGCCCTACACATATTATAGAAGGCACTTTTTCTTTTACTGGTTTATTTTATGGAATTACTGTAATCGAAGCTTGGCGATTTCCTCTTGATCTAATCCCGTTTTTTCTGAAATGGTTTTATCATCAAGTACATCCAGAAGGTTCCGCGCAATTTGTACTGCTTTCTTTTTTTCTCCTTTTGCCATACCTTCCGTCAGGCCTTTTGCCATACCCTCTGTCAGGCCTTTTGCTATACCCTCTGTCAGACCTTTCTCCATACCCTCCGACAGACCTTTTGCCAAGCCCTTTGCCATACCCTCATCCCTAGCGCCTGTTATCCTTGTTACTTCATCATGAATAGCCATTTCTCTGGATTCATAATATCTTCTTATTTCATCAAAGCTGCCTAACCGTTCCAAAAGCTCTTCCGCTCTGGCTATGGCAGGCTCCTGCTTCTTTGCCATTTCC
>JAEXPO010000581.1 GCA_023446675.1 Bacillota bacterium
GCCGGACACCTGTCCGCGAAGCCATCAGACAGCTTGAGCTGGAAGGACTTGTAGCTTATATTCCAAATAAGGGTGCTATTGTCAAAGGCCTTTCTCCCGAAGACATTCGGGATATTTTTGAGATACGCATGAAGATAGAGGGGCTGGCTGCAAAAAGAGCCGCTGCCAATATTACGCCGGGTCAGCTTAAGGAACTGAGAGAAGTACTTGATTTTCAGGAGTTCTATACCAAGAGAGGCGATGCGGAGCGGATTCTCAAAATGGATACCAAATTCCACGAAATTATCTTTAAGGCCAGTGGAAGCCGTCATCTTGACAGAACCCTCACCGCTTTTCATCACTATATTCAGAGTGTCCGTATTCTTTCCCTTAAGGATATACAACGGGCTCAAAATGCACTTAACGAGCACTTTGCCATACTGAGGGCCATTGAAACGGGCGATCGGGAAAATGCCGAAAATCTCATGTCCGAACACATCAGGCATGCTACCAATCGAATGGAAATGCTGCAGGATATTCAAAAATAGCTTTCATTAAGGGGCCTTCGCAATTGCTGCAGCATTGGCTTTAGCGAATCTCTTTATGTATATTCAATTGATAATTTAATAACAATCCCAAAGGAGGGCGTTACAATGTATAAAGAAATGTCGCAGATCGAGTTGGCAAACTATTTTGAAACCACAGGCGAGGCCGTGGAGATTAAAAATCGTTTTCGACCCGGTGTTTACAGCAAGTACAATGTTAAGCGCGGACTTAGAAATGAGGATGGAACCGGTGTGCTTGTCGGTCTCACCGAAATTGGCGAGGTTCATGCCTATGTGGTTGACGAAGGAGAAAAAATTCCGGTTGAAGGAAGGCTGATTTACCGCGGAGTGGATATCTACGATTTCGTGGAAGGCTTTCTGAAGGAAGACCGCTTTGGCTTTGAGGAATGTGCTTACCTTCTCCTTTACGGGGAACTGCCCTCAGAGAAGCAGCTGGGACAGTTCACAAATATAGTGGGCAGCTACCGCAATATTCCCGAGGATTTTGTACGCGCCAACATTCTTAACGCCCCCAGCAAGGATATTATGAATAAGCTCTCCCGATTGGTGCTTGATATGTACTCCTATGATCACGACGCCGACGATACAAGTGTTAAAAATCTTCTGAATCAGAGCATTGCATTGACGGCCCGTTTCCCGCTTATGGCGGCTTACGGCTATCAGGCCAAGGCCCATTATCTGGACGGCAAGAGCCTGCATATACATAATCCCCGCCCTGAGCTCAGCACGGCGGAAAATATTCTGAGCCTCTTAAGGCCCAGTGGGGAGTACACCGCCCTGGAAGCAAAAATATTGGATTTGGCCCTTGTCCTCCATGCGGAGCACGGCGGCGGCAATAACTCAACCTTTACCGCCCATGTGGTGTCTTCCTCCGGAACCGACCTGTATTCGTCCATTGCCGCGGCTATAGGAAGCCTTAAGGGGCCCAAGCACGGCGGTGCCAATAATAAGGTCATCGGCATGATGGATGATTTAAAGAGTCAGGTAAAGGACTGGGGAAGCGATGAGCAGATAAAGGCCTATATTGCAAAGCTGGTTAATAAGGAAGCCTTTGACCGTACCGGACTTATTTATGGTATGGGTCACGCGGTATATACCCTTTCGGATCCCCGCTGCATTCTCCTTCGGGATCAGGCGGAGCAGCTGGCCAGACAAATCGGCCGTATGGATGAGTTTGAGCTTCACAAGAAGGTGGAGAAGCTGGCTCCCGAGGTGTTCAAGGAGCTTAAAAAGCTTGATAAGCCCATGTGCGCCAATGTGGATTTCTACTCCGGCTTTGTTTATGACATGCTGGGCATTCCTGTGGATATGAATACACCTATTTTTGCCATTGCCCGTGTGGTTGGCTGGTGTGCCCATATCATTGAGGAACACTTGAACGGCGGAAAAATCATCCGTCCTGCCTACAAGAACATCAGCAGAAGAGAGGATTACCGTCCTCTCGCTGAAAGAAGCTGAACCAGGTCATTTATAAACAGAAAACAGACAAAAAGGACTTTCGGGCCTGTGCTGCAGTATTCCCGAAAGTCCTTTTTTGTGTAGGCAGTTCATAATATAAACGTAAAGGGAGGGCAGAAAAGTATTTATTTTAAGCCAATGCGGGCTCGGCTACCTTTGCTGATACCTTAACCTCAATATTGTTGCGGGTAGCATTAGAGTAGGGGCAAACCTGGTGTGCCTCTGCGACAAGATCCTCCGCCAGAGCCTGGTCGATGCCGCTAAAGGTTGCAATAAGCTCCACCGCCAGGGAATAACCTCCCTGATTATTTCGGCCGATACCTACCGAAGCTTTTACATCAGCGGGTTTTAAAGATAGCTTGCGTGACCGGTAAACATGCTGGAGAGCGCTTCCAAAGCAAGCAGCGTAGCCTGCTGCAAAGAGCTGCTCAGGGTTGACACCGTCGGAACGGGTTCCGCCCATTTCAACGGGGGGCGCCATATCAAAGCTTAACGGGCTGTTTTCAATAGTAACCTTTCCGTCACGTCCACCAGTGGATTGTGCGGATGCCGTATATAAAATTTTCATATTAACTCACTCCTGCTATTCTTATAAATTTTATCAAATTCAATTTTATCAAATCGGTTTTTATGATTTCATTATAACTCTTGAATTTAGAAAATGCAAGAGCAAAATAAGAAGAAATAAAAAAATCCCCCAAAGCCGTAATAAAGCTTCAGGGGTTTTATTGGCAGCCCTTTGCGTAAGCAAATCCGGCTTAATGGGAGGGGGTTCGGTGCTTCGGATATTTTGATTAAAAGCGTTTATCAATATTCCGTCTTCATGGACCGAGTCTCCAGATAGGCGATCATATTAAGCACAAGGAAGTTCCAGTTTTGGAAGCCGTGTGTCATAATCGGTTCGCCGTTGTCGGGATTATAGAACTCATGCAGGGAGCCTCTGGCTTCCAGATCCTGACCGAAAAGGCGTACCGTTTTCTCCGCAAGCTCCCGAGCCTGCTCATGGAACCCGTACTTTTGAAGTCCCCGGAACACCATATAATTGCTCACGCCCCAAATAGGCCCCAGCCAGTTGGAGGGGTTGTTGGAGGCTCTTAAGGAGTACATCTTTTCAAGAGCGGAGAGGGTACGAACGCCATAGGCGCTGTTAAAGGTGCGCTTGTCAAGATAACGCTCCAGCATCCTTTCGGCCTGCTCACGGGAGGCAATGCCCGCCCACAGGGGCAGGAAGCTGGACCAGTTGTCCACACGAAGCATAAGGCAGGGCCAGGTGCGGGGGGCGCCCCGATGGAGCCAATCCTGGGGATCAATAGGGCGAAGGTTGAGATCCACACTGTAAAAGGTGCCGTCCCGTTCATCCCAGCAGTATTTGTTAACCGCCTGTGCAAGGTCCTGAGCCTTTCCCCGCCACACATTGGCTTCCTTAAGCTTTCCCAGCATCTCAAGAAGATAGCCGTAGGCCAGAAGCTCACGGTACAGAAGGCAGTTTAAGTAAATAGAACCGCTGCTCTTGCCCGGGCGGTAGAACACCGACGGATCATTGTCCACACCCACGGCAAAGTCGCTTTGCCAGTAGGCCAGGCCGGTTTCCTTATGGACATGGCTTGTAAGGTAGCGGTTGAGGAAAAGCTCCAGCTTTTCCATGTGGGGCTCCACCCAGGCCGCTTTGCCGCTTCTTTGAACCAAAAGGGCAGCCTGCTGGACTAAAATGGGCTTGTGCATGTTTTCGTCAAAGGGAGCCTGCCCCTCTTTTCCACGGCGCATAATTTCCTTGCTGCTTATTAAAATGGGCATTATCCCGTCGTCTCCCGTATGATCAAGGAAATTCCGGATACAGCCCGCCTCGTATTCAAAAAACTTGCCATGCTCGCCGGTATCCGCCTCCACCTGTCCCAGAACCACGCTTATAAACCACGAATCCCAATCCCACAGGGTCATGGAATAATAGGGAGACTCGGGGCTGCTTGGCACCGTATAGGGGAATTTAAGTATTCCGGAGGGTTCGCGGGTCATTTGACCGCAGTTTTTTACGATGTAATCCTTGAGAAGGGGTAGATAGCGTTCCATTTAAGCTCCTCCTGTTAAATTGCGCAAAAGAATCCCACCTTAAGGAGAGGGATTCTTTAAGTGTGACCGCGTGCTGCGTATTTTATGCTGCTTGCGCCTATACGCATCGGAATCGGGTCCAAGCGCGGCCAAGCCTAGTTTCTATTAAGAAGTATAATGGCTTGTGCCGGCTTTGTCCAGTTAAGTTTACCCTCCTGCTTACCGATAACACCAAGTGAGTTCGCGAGCAAATGGAAGGCTGTTCTTTATAAAGAACCCCTAAGGTTCAGCGCAGATACTCTTGAGAATGTAGCCATTGATGAAGAAGCAAAAAATTTCTTATTGAAGCCGGACTGCCTGACAGCGCCCCCCTTTCTTACTTTTATACCGGACTTGCCTTCCATGTGTGAAAATACTGGCTAAATGAAAACTATGAGAAGTTGGCTGAATCGTTACTTGCCTATGTGGAATTTAACAATCAATTACCCGATGAAGATGAGGATGAGTATGATGCTAATTCGGAGCGCCTGAAGAAATGGCTTGCCGAAGAACTAAAAAGGATTGACCCTCCCGCTATAGAAGGCGGCTTTTGGGGAGATGAGCTGGAAAGCCTCGACGAGGAAGAATAAATAGTAATTGATTAAGCGGAATTTATGCTCCTGTCTTTGGACAGGAGTTTTTTCTGCCTTTTTTGCCTAATAAACGTGAAACGGGTCATATAATACACTATTATATATAGTCATACCCTGCCGCAAATAAGGAAATATACGGGAAAATGGCAAAAGCACTCCAATTATTTTAAGGAGTAATAAGTATTGAATGAAAAGCTCACACTATAAGTGAATTCATGCAAAGAATTCAATGACAGGAAAAAAACGTTTGTGCAAAATAGTGTGTACAAAATAAACATAAAAATTAATGTGATAAACGGTTGACATAATCACTTTTAACTATTATATTGAAAATAAGCGATATATCAACCGGATGACATAATACTGAATGGAGGCCAGATGATATGGAATTGAAAAACCAAATCATGCTGATAACCTACTCGGATACGTTGGGCAAGAACCTTAAAGAGCTGAGCCAGGTATTGAAAGAGCACTTTACCGATGCAATAGGCGGGGTGCATATTCTTCCCTTTTTTCCTTCCTCGGCCGACAGGGGATTTGCACCCATGACCTATGAGCAGGTGGATTCGCAGTTTGGTTCATGGGAGGATTTACCCCTTAGCGACGGTAATGGCAAACCCAATGATCTAATGTACGATTTTATGATAAACCATCTGTCCAAAAGCTCCGACTACTATAAGGATCTTATAGCCCGTAAGGACAAATCACCCTGGCGCGATCTTTTTCTTCGTCCCGAAAAGGTATATAACGGAAAATTACCCGACGAGGAAGAAGTCGGCATTATTTACAAGCGCAAGCCACGGGCGCCTTTTATTGAAGCAGAGTTTGAGGACGGTACCAGAGAGCCTCTGTGGTGCACCTTCGGTGAGGAACAGATTGATCTGGATGTGAACTCCAAAACCGGCCGCCAATTCATCAAGGATAATTTAATTGCTCTTGCAAAGCGGGGAGCAAGGCTTATTCGGCTGGATGCCTTTGCTTATGCCATTAAAAAGCCCGGAACCAATTGCTTCTTCGTGGAGCCGGATATCTGGGAGCTTCTGGACTACTGTGCGGCTATAGTAAAGCCTTACGGCGTCACTATTCTGCCGGAGATTCATGAACACTACAGCATACAGCTAAAAATCGCTGAGCACGGCTATTATGTTTACGACTTTGCACTTCCCATGCTGGTGCTCCACGGCCTTTATACCGGACGCGCCGACAGGATCGTCCAATGGATGAAAATTTGCCCGCGCAAGCAATTTACAACTCTGGATACCCATGACGGAATTGGGGTAGTGGATGTTAAGGACCTTCTGACAGACGATGAAATGGAAGAAACACGGGATATGCTTTATACCCGGGGCGCCAATGTGAAGCCTAAATACAGCAGCGCGGAATACAACAACCTGGATATTTATCAGATTAACTGCAGTTACTACTCCGCACTGGGAAACCAGGATGATGCCTATCTTCTGGCCCGGGCGGTCCAATTTTTCGCACCCGGTATACCCCAGGTCTATTATGTGGGCATGCTTGCCGGGGAAAACGATATTGAATTACTGGAAAAAACCAAGGAAGGGCGTAATATCAACCGTCATGCCTATACACGGGAGGAGGTGGAGGAGGAGCTTAAAAGGCCGGTTGTACAAAAACTTATGAAACTCATGAGGTTCCGAAACAGTCATCCCGCCTTTAACGGAAATTTGGTGATTAATGAAGGGGGTCCCAATCATCAGATTCAACTGTGCTGGGAATTGGGAAAGCAGTGGGCCCGGCTGAACGCAAGGCTGGACACCAGAGAATTTACAGTTACGTATTCATCGTCCGACGGACTTGAAACTTGTTCGCTGGAAATTGAATAAATGGGGCATACTATGGATATTCCCTAATAATGAAAGCATTTGCCTTAAACATAAGGAT
>JAEXPO010000588.1 GCA_023446675.1 Bacillota bacterium
GGTGGGTACTCAGAGTTATGTCAGTGACTTTCTTCTTGAAAATGTCTGCAAGGAGAATAAGAATGTTCTGGCAATCATCAACGGCCATTACCACGGCTCCTCACTTAATTTCAAAGGCTTTGACGACGATGGGGACGGCTCCGACGATCGTGTTGTCTACCAGCTATGCACCGACTACCAGTCGGCCCCGGGCGGCGGCTCAGGATACCTGAAAATGCTCTACTTCGATCTGGCCAACGATAAAATTTATCTCAACTCCTATTCCCCTGTTTTGGATGATTTTAACTATTATGACACACCGAAGCTTAGCAGCTACGGTATTGGAACCCTTGCCTACGACATTGACATCACGGAGCTTTCCGCAGATTTCAGCAATAAAGCTGAAAAAGCCCTTACGGTTTCCTCCGTTTCAGTCAGCGGCCTGACAGATACCGTCCTTGGAACCTCGGATTATACTGGCTCAACCACAAATGTGGCTCTATATGGCAATAACGGTGAGATGGTAACTGCCTATGGGGTACTGAGAGATGCTGAAGAAAATATCCTTGGCTATACGAATACGGTAAGCTTTACAATGAACAATCCCGCCGGGCCTGCACTAACGGCTGGAGAAGTAAACCGCTTCAGCCATAGCGAGGCTACAGTAAATTTCACTTCCAACAAGGAAGGCTGGTACTATTATGCTCTGACACAGACCGGAGCTCCCGCACCGGAAATAGATACCTCCGGTGACGGCGCCACCTGCGGTACCACCGAGCAGGCCTTCACTCTTACCAACCTCACCACGGGAGACATGCTTGTTTACATAGTGGTCAAGGATACCGACGGCAATGTGAGCAGCCCCCTGGCAATCGCTATTCCGGCCTACGGCGAGTCCGATTCTACTCCGCCTGCGCTCACGGCAGGGGAAGTGAAACGTCTCAGTCACAGCGAAGCTTCAGTGAAGTTTACCTCAGATGAGGCGGGGACTTACTATTACACCGTTGTGGAATACGGAGAGCCCGCACCGGAAATAGATACCTCCGGAAGCGGCGCCACCTGCGGCACTACCGAGCAGGCCTTCGCTCTCACCGACCTTGCCCCGGGGGCCAAAATTCTCTACCTTGTGGCAAAGGACACTGCCGGCAATGTGAGCAGCCCTCTGGCAATCGCTATTCCGGCTTATTCGCCTCCTTCAGAGGGTGAAACGGACGACGACGATGATGATACGGCTACACCGTCTTTACCCCCTGTTAAGGTTACAACACAGAATGAAACCACCATTGTCAGCATAACGTTATCTGGCTACACGGATACCACAGGCAAATACAGGGCCTTTATGGATTTAAGAACCGCCGCCGCATTGCTTGACGGCGCAAAGGCGGCGGAAAAAGACGGTAAGGCTGCATTTGTTGCAATAACTCTGACCTCCGGAACTTTAAGTGACTCGGCAGAGCTCACCATCCTGAAAAGCTCCTTCAACAGCCTTGCCGAGGATACGAATGCCGCTCTGGTACTGGATACGATGATGGGTACCGTTACCTTTGATGCTTCCGCCATTGAGGCCATTAATACATCGGCAGCAACAGGAGACATACGCATAACCATAACCAAAGCGGCTATTACAAGCCTCTCTGGAGAGGCAAAAGAGAAAGTGGGCGACCGTCCTGCCTACGACTTCACCGTTAGCTCGGGCAGCACCACTATTTCCGATTTTGGCTGCGGCAGCGTACGCATCAGATTGCCCTATACTCCCGCCATTGGTGAAGACCCCAATGCCATAGTGGTTTTCCACATCAACGAAAGCGGCATGCCGGAAATTGTTCGCGGTAAATTCAATACGGTTACCGGTACGGTGGAAATTACAACAAACGGTTTCTCAACCTATGCGGTAGGCTATAATAAAGTGAGCTTTAACGATGTGGCGGCAACAGACTGGTACCATGACGCCGTAACCTTCGTCGCAGCCCGTGAAATCACAGGAGGTACCGGCAACGGCAAGTATAGCCCCAACGGCACATTAACCCGGGGCCAGTTCATCGTAATGCTGATGCGCGCTTACGGCATCCAGGCCGAAGAAAACCCGGCTGACAACTTCTCCGACGCAGGCAGCACCTATTACACCAAATACCTGGCTGCTGCAAAGCATCTGGGAATTACAAGCGGCACGGGAAATAACCGTTTCTCTCCCGACAGCGCCATAACACGGCAGGATATGTTCACTCTGCTCTACCGGGCACTGAATATCCTTGAGGAGCTTCCCCAGGCATCCGTTGAAAAGACGGTCAGCGATTTCAGTGATGCCGGAAGTATCGCCGACCATGCCCGCGCCGCCATGAATACGCTTGTACAGGGCGGAATCATTGCCGGAAGCGAAGGAAAGCTTAATCCCTTGGATAACATGACCCGCGGAGAGCTGGCTCAAATACTTTTCAGTCTGCTTTCAGAATAAGAACCTTGTTATTTCATAATAAGAACTCTACACTACACACTTAGAGGGCGGCCAGGCTAAAGCTTGACCGCCCTCTTTTTTGTCCCAAGGTCTATGGCCTGTCTATTTTGCTGCCCTGCTGCTTCCGCAGCAGAGCCATTTGAGAGGATTTAAGCACTGCCTGATTTTTTTAATGATCTCCTTGCCCAGCAGCATGCCTCCAATCCAGAAGACCACCTCACTCAAGGCCATCATGCCCCCGGCAATTACTGCTTTGGTCTGAACAGCCATTGGAAGAAACGGCACTAATGGCAGCAGGGCGTAAAGTAAAAAGGAGAAGGCTACCATAAAAATCCCAAGAGTTTTCCAGCAGCTCCTTTTTTGGGTTTCCGGAGGGGATCCGGAACTTATGCCGAAATGCTTTTTCAAAATCACCCCGTATTTTTTCATGAGAAGAACATCGGCAAGCTTTGGAAAAAGCCCGTTGAGCTTTGCGAAAAAACGGGTAGCACCTCCCATTATACTAACCGTTTGGATGCGGCTGACAGTCTTTAAAAGCTCGGCGCTTACTTCTTCCACAGATGAAATACTAACACCCATCTCCCGCCATACGCCGTGGTAGGGCTCTTCAGCCGGTGTATGGGCTGCATTTGGACAAAAATAAATTAAGCGTGCCGCCCTCCCTTCCTGATAAAGCTCCCGGTTCATTGCCTCCACAAAGGAAAAAACACCTGCTCTGGAGGCTACATCGGCGCTGTAGTAAGGAAAAGCGAGACGCCCGTCGGCAAAGCCTCCCGTATGAACAATAACGCTGCCCTTACTATTGCGCATAAGCGGCACAAATACCTTTGTCACAAAAATCGCGCCCATTAAGTTCGTTTCGAGGCACTTACGTATGTCCTCCTCCGAATGGTCTTCAAGAGCTTTCCTCACATCATAACCGGTAGCGTTCACAATAACATCCAGCTTACCCGCCCAGGCCTCAACAAACAGGCTTAGTCCGCTTAAGGCTTCCTGGCTTGTTATGTCTGCTTCATAAATGGATATATCCCCCTCTAACCGGCAAGCAAGCGCAGTAAGCTTTGAGACATTCCTGCCCACAAGGAGCAATCGCGCACCTTCTTGGGAAAAGGCACGGGCATAGGCTTCTCCCAGCCCGCCGGAAGCTCCGAACAGCAATACGCTTTTATTGGCAAAGTGTTTTTTTATCTCCCTCATTCTCTGTCTTCCTCCGCTCCCAGTTTGTTTACAACTTTGTTTAGTAAGGCTTCAAGCTGATCATAAGCTTGGGGACTTGGAATATTGGCGCGGATCATGGAATCAATCCACTCATACAGTGCCTCATCACCGCCTATAATCCGGTTTCCCTTTTCAGTCAGGACAATGTAAAACACCCTTTTATCCTGGCGGGACTGCTCTTTTTCAATGAGTCCCATCCGAGCCAGCTTTTTTATGATCAAGGAAACTGCAGGCTTTGTTACGCCCAGGCTCTCCGCTATTTGCGAGAAATTGGGCTTGTTCAAATAATAGATGGTTGTCAGATAATAATAATCGTTGCTGCTGAACTGGCGCGCTTCTTCCTTTGAAAGCTGCCGGTTAATGTTCTTAAGGGATTGCCGCCACAAATAAATGGCCAAATACGCAAAATCTTCCTTTAGCACAAACGCCTCTCCCCTCCGTCCTGTTGCATAC
>JAEXPO010000591.1 GCA_023446675.1 Bacillota bacterium
CCTTTATGTATGATGGGGACCCTCAGCTGGATTTTATGAAGGCAATGGGGATAACCTTTCTATGCCCGCTGGAGGGTGAGGCCTGCAACCGGCATATCAAGCTGTCCTGTGAAAACGGCATCTTTCATGAGGCGGGCCAGCTTCTGGCTTCCTGGAGGCCAAGGCTGCCCCAGGAGCTTTATGAAAAGCAGAGCCTGGGCTGTCCTTTGGATAGCGAAAGCCTGGAAGACGGGAACGTAAAAGCAGCACGTAAGGATATTCCCCTGTGGAACGTATACCGGCTCTATCAGGACAGCGCCAGACATTACACCATTGGCAAGGGAACAGGGAAGAAGGGCTGCTGCTTCATCGATGCACTTCACGGGGGAAGGGCCGGGGGCGTTGTTTGCGTCTATGGCGAGGAAGGCGGCTTGCTTTTGGGCATGAAGGATTTCTGGCAGAAGCATCCTTCCTCCCTCTGGGTGGAGGACCTGACAGGGGATAATACCCGTGTGACTGCCTGGATCTGGTCCTATGAGCATGAGGCCATGGATTTCCGGCATTATGATACGGAAGGCCATGCCAGTGCCTGTTATGAAGGCTTTGACGAGGTGGGGAGCACACCCTTCGGCATTGCCAATACCAATGAGCTTGTCCTTTCCGGCTTTGCACGGGGAATAGCGGAGGACAGCGAGGTGAAAAGCTTTGAGAAATATGTTCAAAAGCCGCCCATGCTCTATGCCGAGCCTGAGTATTATCATTGGGCAAAGGCTTTTGGGCCGTGGAGCCTCATAAGGAAGGAATCGCCTTTTGAGTCCTGGCTGGAAAAACAGCTTGATCTTGCCCTGGACTTTTACCTTAAGGAGATTGAACAGAGGGAATGGTACGGACTCTTTCACTACGGGGATGTAATGCATACCTACGACAGGTTCAGGCATTGCTGGCGCTATGACATGGGGGGCTTTGCCTGGCAGAATACGGAGCTGGTGCCCACCCTGTGGCTCTGGTACGCCTTCCTGCGCTCCGGCAGGGAGGAGGTCTTCACTCTTGCCGAGGCCATGACACGGCATTGCTCCGAGGTGGACCTTTATCATAGGGGTGCTTTAAAGGGTCTGGGCTCCCGGCACAATGTCCTTCACTGGGGCTGCTCCTGCAAGGAGCCCCGGATTGCCATGGCCGGGCACCACCGCTTTTACTATTATCTGACGGGGGATTACCGGCTGGGAGATGTTTTTGATGAGGTGAGGGACGGTGATTTGAGCACCCTATATATGGATCCCCTGCGCCATTTTTATGATAAGAGGGCCATGGTATACCCCACCCATGCCCGCACAGGCCCCGATTGGTCCTCCTACTGCTCCAACTGGATGACGGCCTGGGAGAGAAAGGGGGATACGGAGGCCAGAAATAAGCTTCTGACAGGCATAAAGGACATTAAGGCCTCTCCCTACGGCCTGATATCCGGATCCGATTACGAATATGATCCCCAAAGCGGCCATTTAAGGTATATTGGAGAAAACGCTTCGGGAGGATCTCACCTTGCCATTTGCATGGGCTCTCCTTCCGTATGGTTTGAGCTGGCGGAGCTATTGGAGGATGAAGCATGGACGGAGATGCTGGCCGAATACGGCGACTTTTATTTTGCGCCTTCCGAGGAAAAACGGATAAAGGCTCCCATGGTCAACGCGGACAAGGGCTTTGCCTTCCCTTACATGGCAGCGGCCATGGGAGCCTACGCCGCACGTTATTATAAAAAGGAAGAGCTGGGCCGGAAGGTCTGGAGGGTGCTTGCACAGGAGCTTATGGGGAGTACCGGAAGGAGGAGCTTTGAAGCTGTGGGGGTAAAAGGCTATGCGAACAGCGGGGAGCTTTGGGAGATCCCCTGGCTTTCAACCAATTTTACGGCGCAATGGTGCCTTAATGTCATTCTTTGTATGGAGCTTGCGGGGGAGTACATGCCCCAATCATTAACGGAGGCAGATGAAAATGAAGCTATGGGTAAGTGACCTGGAGGATTCCTTTGTACGCCTTTTATGGGAGCCGGTAAGCCAGGCTCAGGCCTATCAGCTTTACTGGTCCGACAAGAATACAAAAACCGTCAGATTTAAATGCCTTCTTAAAACAACGGAAGCAATGGCTGTTGTGAGGAAGGCAACCCATGTACGGCACTATTTTAAGGTTGCCGCCGTAAGGGATGGGGAGGTTATTGAGGAAAGCAGCCTTGTGGAAACTCAAATAAAAAAAGTTTTTCACCCCCAGCTGGAAAGGCTTTCAAGGGGCCTTGCCGCCGTAAGCACAACGGAAGGCGTTTTTTTAAGCTGGAGGCTCATGGGTGAAGAGGTGAACGGGTGGTGTGAAACGGGTCTTACAGGTGTTGATTTTAATGTTTACCGAAACGGCGAGCTTCTGTCCAGGGTAAGCGACAGCACCAATTATCTGGACAGGGAGGGGTCCGGAGAGGATCGCTATTTAGTGGAGCCAATCCAATGGGAAGGCGGGCTAAGCGACGGCGGCTTTATTGGTAAAGCGTCCGGACAGGAGGTTAAAGCCTTTCCTTCGGGAGCCAATTACATTGATTTGCCTCTTAAAATTCCTGAACCCGGCATAACGCCTTCGGGACAGCCCTTTACATACAACGCCAACGACATGAGCGTGGGGGATGTCGACGGAGACGGGGAGTATGAATTTTTTGTCAAATGGGATCCCTCCAACTCAAAGGATGTGTCCCACTCAGGATACACCGGCCGTTGCCTCATTGACTGCTATAAGCTGGACGGCACCCTTCTCTGGCGTTTGGATATGGGGCCTAATATTCGGGCGGGAGCCCACTACACCCAGTTTATGGTCTATGATTTTGACGGGGACGGAAAGGCGGAAATGGCCGTCAAAACAGCCCCGGGCACGAAAATATTCCGCTTTTGGGGGGACGGGAGCCTTAAAGAAGAAAGCTTCATCACTCTCCCAAAGGAGGATATTGAAGCGGGCTTCGGGAATGAAGATGATTTCCGGTACAGCAGCGGGGACTATTACAATCACCTGGTCCGCTGCTTTATGGCCTGGCAGGACCATGAGGAGGTGAAGGCGGGGCATTGGCCGGATACCCTGGAGGCCTGCTTCGGAATTGAATGCCGGTATGATTACCCCCTTGCCAGGAAGGATGCGGAAAGGCTTGTGGATTACTTTATGGACGTCTACGCTCCCGGCAGAAATGAAAACAACCGGTTAAGGGGATTTGAGGGCTTTGTTCTTTCAGGGCCCGAATATCTTACCCTTTTTTCAGGAGAAGGCAGGGAGCTGGAAACGGTCAGGTTTCCTTTTGAGCGTGTGGATGACGGTCTTTTATGGGGTGATTACGCCATGAAGAGGATTGAGCCTGGCAACCGTGTGGACAGGTTCCTGTCCGGCGTGGCTTATCTGGACGGGGAGCGGCCCTATCTTGTGATATGCCGGGGGTATTACACCCGTACGGCTGTGTCCGCCTATTCCTTTTTTGACGGCAGGCTCAAAGAGCACTGGCGCCTTGACAGCGGCTTTGTACCCATGGACAATCCTTTCAGGGCAGGTCCCCATGGCAACAGGGGTACGGATCCGGTATACGGAATCCTGGCGGGACAGGGAAATCACAGCCTTTCAACCGCCGATGTGGACGGGGACGGCTGCCAGGAAATCATTTACGGGGCGGCAGTCATTGACCATGACGGGAGCCTCCTCTACAGCAGCTTCGGAAATTTGCCCGACGGAAGGCATGTGAAGCTGGGGCACGGGGATGCCATGCATGTGGCGGATATTGATCCCGATCATCCCGGCCTGGAAATATTCAGCGTATTCGAAGGCGGACGGTCTGCGCCCTACGGGTATGCCCTGAGGGATGCGGAAACCGGGGAGGTGATTTATGGCGAGTACGCGGACAGGGATTTAGGCAGGTGTATGATTGGGGATATTCATCCGGGGGCAAGGGGCCTTCAGACCTGGGTTAATTGCGTCAGAACCTGCACGGGAGAGGTTTTGCCCGACAGGGTGCCGGGGACGAACCAAAGCATCCGCTGGGCGCCGGATATGAGCACTCAAATCCTGGGAAGGCCTTATAGAACTGGCGGGCACCAGGGCGCTATCTATGACAATACCCACGGTATACTTTTAGATCCCGAAGGAGTGGAAACAAACAACAGCACAAAGGGGAATGCCTGCCTTATAGCAGATATTTTCGGAGACTGGCGGGAGGAGCTTCTACTTCGAAAGGCCGACAATACCGCCATCCGCATTTTTACCTGCGCAGAGCTAACGGGGCACAAGCTTTTTACCCTCATGCACGACATACAGTACCGTACCTCCGTAGCCTGGCAGAATAACTGCTATAATCAGCCGGGGTACACCCAATTTTATTTCGCGTCGGACATGGACTTTAAGTATGTGCTGCCATGAAAACCGCCTGATTTTTCCAGGGAGGACTGAATGGACAAAATCGCTCCAAAATCTATAAAAAAATGAAAATAGGCAATTGTAAAGCATGGGCGACGGCAGTATGATGGGAATGTTGGGGGCAATCAATCCTGTCCGGGGGGACAGAAAAATAAACGGAAAGCCTTCAGCTTTAGGAGGATGGAATCTATGGCAGGTTTATTTCCAAGAACAACGGTTGCAGGCGTGTCCTTATCACGCATGATTATCGGAACCAACTGGATGGCAGGCTGGAGCCACACAAGCCCTGCGGCGGATCAGATGATTAAAGCCCGGCATTCGTCCCATACCACGGTGGAGCCTATGCTGGAAGCGTTTCTTTCTCACGGTGTCGATACGATTATGGGCCTGTTCAATGCAACGCCCCATATTCATCGGGCGGTAATGGAAACAAGCCAGAGAACGGGAAAGGACATTATTATCATCGACACCCCCATTGTGAATGTGGAAGACAATGCCCAGGCCCGTCAGGAGGCTGAAGCCACCATTAAAAAAAGCCGGGAGCTGGGGGCCACCTTTTGCCTGCTTCACCATTCCTGTGTGGAAAAGTTGGTTAATAAGGGAAAGGGAACCATTGAACGCCTGGACGATTATACAAAAATGATCCGGGACGCAGGGCTCATCCCCGGCCTGTCGGCCCATATGCCGGAGCTTGTTATTTACAGCGATCAAAACAATTATGATGTGGAAACCTATATTCAAATTTACAATTGCATGGGCTTTTTGATGCAGGTGGAAATTGAAACGGTGAACCGCATCATTCGCACGGCCAAGAAGCCTGTCATGACGATAAAGCCCATGGCAGCGGGCCGATGCACCCCTTTTGTGGGCCTGAACTTCTCCTGGGCTACCTTAAGAGAGTGTGACATGGTTGCGGTGGGCTGCTATAACGAGCTTGAGGCACTGGAGGATATTGAAATTTCTCTGGCTGCTCTTGAAAGGCGGCTCCCGGAAATTGGTGTCCGCCAAAGCCCCAACCAGAGCCAGGCAGCCTTTGGCAAGGCTTGAATCTATAAACAGTTGTTTTGCAATAACGCAGGAAGCCTGGAGGATAAACCCCTTCAGGCTTCCTGCTTCTTTTTGCATAAATTTCAAAGCCTTACGGAAATAGGCGGGAAGGTCTGTGCTAAGGGCCTTTTAGGAATCCTCAGCTTTTTCCTCAACCACAAAAGCTTTCTCTTCAACCACAAAGCTAAGGATTTTCTCCGGCACATACACGGTCTTTACAACTCTTTTTCCCTCCAAAAGGCATTTTAC
>JAEXPO010000612.1 GCA_023446675.1 Bacillota bacterium
ATCATGTATTTCGAAAACGCTTAGAGTGTTTTTTCAGCGAATTTTCGGATGTAAATGGAAAAATCGAAATATCAGGAAATGGAAGCGGTCAATATTTTCTTCTCAGGTTCACCTCTGCTCCCGACCAGGCTCAGTTAATCAGTCAAGCATTGAAATACGGTGTTAGGGTTTATCCGACTATGCAATTTTGGCAAGAAAAAGCCGCCTGCCCCCCTAACACACTCTTTTTAGGTTTTAGCAAAATTGACGTTGCAGATATACCGGATTGTGTACAAAGATTAAAGCAGGCTTGGGCAGAGTGGCTATAAAACATATTTTCAGATCCGGTTCATCATGCCCACGCAGTCATAAAACGCAACTGTTTTAATCCATTCCCTGTTCTTTTTAAATAACGTGTGTGCAAGGGTAACCACCACAAAATCACATTGCTTCAGCGTCTGCTCCAGCGACAGATTGGGAATGCCTTCTATTTCACTTAGCTCCACATGAGGCTCACAGCCCACAACTTTGTAGCCCCGATCTCTTAGAATATGGCACAGTTCTATGGAAGGGCTCTCCCGCAGGTCATCCACATCCGTTTTATAGGCCAGTCCCAATACGCCTATAACCTTTTCCCTGTTTCCTCCGATTTCCCGCTCCACCCTTTCCGCTACCCAGCGAGGCTTGCCATCGTTTCGCATACGGGCGGTGTAGATGAGCTGAGCTTCTTCCTCGAACCGCTCATGAATGAACCAGGGGTCCACAGCTATACAGTGCCCGCCAACGCCTACCCCGGGGTTCATGATGTTTACCCTTGGATGACAGTTAGCCAGAGCAATCAGCTCAAAAGCATTAATATCCAGTCTATCGGCAATGACGGACAGTTCGTTTGCCAGTGCAATGTTCACATCCCTGTAGGTATTTTCAAAAAGCTTGCACATCTCGGCGGTTACAACATCGGTAAGCCGAACCTTTCCCTCCACCAGCACTCTTTCATAGAGGGCTCTGGCCAACCCGGCAGCCTCCGGCGTGGATGCACCGATTATCCGGTCATTGTTCCGGAGTTCCTCCAGCATACGACCCGGGATAACCCGTTCAGGACAGTGAACCGTATGAAATGTCTCCGCAGAGAGTCCGCTGGTTTCAGCCAAAATCAGAGACAGCTCCTGCGTGGTGCGCGGGGGCACCGTGGATTCGAGGATAACCAGGTTGCCCGGCACCATTACTCTGCCCACCATTTGTCCCGCTTGCCTGACATATTTAAGCTCTGCCCGGCGTTTGCCTTGTTCCCCGTTAATAAAAGGCGTAGGAACACAGATGTAAAAAGCGTCCGCCGGCTGCAGCACCTCCCCAAAGGTGAGCCGTCCGCTTCCCATAGCTTTCTCCAACGCCTCCTGCAAACCGGGTTCAACTATATGTACCCTTCCCTGCTGCAGCGTTTTCAGTACATTGGGGTTGGTATCAAAGCCCTGCACAGTGAAGCCTGCCAGTGCAAAGGTCACCGCAGTGGAAAGTCCGATATACCCCAAACCGAGGACGGACAGGGTACGAATCCCGTATGCCCCGCCGGTTTTCGCCACAACCTTCCGAAAGCTTTCCACTATCTCCGCTGCCGAGCCTTTGCCCGGCCATTCGCCAAGATTCCCCTCCGCTGCCAGCCCGCCGTCTGCCAGAATTCGATAGGAGCCGCCTGCCAGTTCAGTATTATCACGTACCCGGATAAGAGGGAGTTCATTCCCGCGCTCCCGCTCCAGCTGCACCCGCAGCGCCTTAATACCTTCCAGAAGTTCATTGGCATGGGGTAAAAGCGCCACGCCAAATTCAATAATAAAAGGATCTTCTTTTTCAGTTTTCATTTCCAGCTTCCTTTCTACAGACCCATGCAAATAGGGATGCTCCCGCAGCAGCCGGCGTACACCGAACCCTGCGCTTCCCTCTTCCTCACTGATGTTATACAGGGTTCCAATCACGCTCTGAAGAGAGATTAAGGCATCAATATCTTTTTTTAAAGCCTTGAGTCGGTCAGCGAGGACGCCACGGGCAATGAGACGATCATCGGACTTAAGAATACGGTTGGCCTCGGTTACGGTAAACCCCAGATTTTTAAGCATCAGAATCTGCTCCAGCCGCATCAACTGAGCCTCACCATAGTAGCGGTAGTTGGAGTTTTCACGTCGTATGCTGTCCAGCACACCAACTTCCTCATAATACCGCAGCGTCCGTCTGGAGATACCGTACCTGCGGGCCGTTTCACCAATACCGATCACCTTTTCCATCCTCATTCTCCCTGTTAACCTCACTCTACCTCTTCGTCTATTTTAGGAAGCGCTTCCTTATTTCCGATTATAAACATTACCGCGGCGTGAGTGTCAATAGCGAGCAAATTTCTTTTTAACAGAGTAGGGGAAATAAATGACACTCCATTTCATTTTACCTTCTAATTGTTTTATTTCACCATCAAATTCGTATTCCATAATTCCCACCTTACCATTTTACGTAATTTGAAATCAAGTACATTACTTATGCCTTGCTTTCTGAACATCCGATCACGTACCTTTCTAAAGTCCCCATTGGAAGATACCATAAGCAGAAACATCCCTTTTTATAGATAATCTTAGCGGCTGATTTCGTAAAGTGAAACTTTTTGCTTACGCAAAGGGCTGTCCATTAAAATTCATTTTCATGGCTTTTGAAGAAATTATAATACATACGCACATTTTCCAGCTCCGTCCATCGCTTTATGTCAACAGGGTTCTCATCCAGGCTATAGATTTTAGCGCCCCTCATGGCAAGCAGAAACGGCGAATGGGTTGAAATAATAAACTGACAGTCCATATAGCCTGCGAAATCCTCAATGAGCTTCATAAGCTCGATTTGACGCCTTGGGGACAGGCTGTTTTCAGGCTCATCCAATAAGTAAAGCCCGTTTTCACCTATTTTTTCGGTAAAATACCGGTAGGCGCTTTCTCCGTTTGAATATTCCCGGACGTTGTCAATAAGCTCGTTTCTGACAAACCGTGACTGGGTTTTACTTTTGGCGCGATTGGCTCGACTAAGCTTATCATAGTCTTCAATAGATTTTACTGTAAAATGGGAATATTTTGCGTCCAGATATTCGTCAAAAAGCTTGTCCCTTTTATTATCAATGCCGTCATTGAGGCTTCGGATATTCAGCATATAGTCAAATACATCATCGCTGGTGATAATCCTGCTGCTTTCGGGAAGCTCGGCTTCAAGGTTCATACGACACATTTTCACATAGTCGGGAAAGAAATTGGATCGGTTATAGCTAGAATCCCGGCTTAAGCCTGCCTTTTCAGCTATAACATTTAACGCGGTTGATTTTCCTGAGCCGTTGCCACCGTACAAAATGGTAACCGGTTCAAAATCAAGTCTTTCAAGGCCATGCTTCGATAAAATTTTAAAGGGATAAAAGGAGTCGTAGCACGTTCTTGCTATTGACATAAAAAACTGAAACTCCATATCCTCGTTTGGTAATGTAAAATTATCCAGATAAATCATTATAAAACCTCACTTAACAGCGCCATACCATGCCACTGTCTCATTACGGACAATAAGGCTTCCGTATATTCCCCTCCATGCTTGAAGCTTTTAAAGGCTTTTGTTGTTTTCCTGCCAGATTTGACAAGCGCGGATTGACCGTAGGAATTATGTATGCGAAGGTATACTTCAAGCTTTGGGATAGGGAGCCTTAATACCTGTTCTGTTTAGAATATAATCAGTGCTTGTATTGTGCAGGTCCGCCAGCTTAATTAAAATAATTGTGGGAATATCTACTTCTCCGCGTTCATAATTGCTGTATATTCTTTGACTGCAGTTGAGATATGCCGCGACCTGAGTTTGTGTCATATCCTTATCTTCCCGCAAATTTCTTATTCTCTGGTACATAATCCTGTCACCTCAAGATTATTATAGGTTAGCGAAAATATCGCTATTGACTCCTAGCGATATTTTCGCTAACGTGAATTTCTCTCCTGTGCCCATGGGGCAAACCTTCTTGACTCTTACCGGCAAGTGGTGTAGATTGTTCATAAAACAATTTTGCGCTGTCGTCTTAACCATAACAGCCGTATTGTCCGGAGGTCGTCCTATTGAGTAAAAAAGCAGCCTATTTGTCCATATTATCTGGTGCGGCATTATGGGGAATCATCGGATTTTTTGCCAATCATCTTTATGCGCTGGGCTTTTCCTCGGTACAGGTTGTTGCCGTACGAAACCTAACCTCCGCCCTGTTTCTTGTGATTTACCTTTTTATAAAGGATCGCCGTCTGCTTAAAATCCGTGTCAGGGACTTCAAGTATTTTATCGGCACCGGCATTATAAGCATTGCGCTTTTCAATCTGTGCATGTTTCAAACCATTCAGGAAACCTCCATTTCCATTGCGGCGGTTCTTTTATATACGGCCCCTGCGTTTGTCGCGGTGCTTTCCAGGCTGCTGTTCAAGGAAACCCTTACACCTCTTAAGATTACGGCGCTTTTCGTCACTTTGGCAGGCTGTGCCTTTGTGGTTGGGCTCCTGCCTGACTTCAAGGGAACTATCTCGCCTCAGGGCCTGCTGTTGGGCCTTGGCTCGGGCTTCTTTTACGCGCTATACAGCATTTTTGGAAAATACGCCTTAAAAAAATACGATACCCTGACAGTCACAACCTACACCTTTCTCTTTGCCGCTGTTGCCGTTACACCTTTCAGTGGTGTGAGGGACATGGCCCCCTTGTTCTTAAGCCCACAGGCCTTACTGTATATCGTCGGCTTAAGCCTTTTTTCCACTGTACTGGCTTTTGTCCTTTACACAAAGGGCCTCACGGTGGTAGAGTCCAGCCGCGCTTCCATTATTGCCACCATCGAGCCGGTGGTAGCCGCCTTTACAGGCTTCCTGGTCTTTGGAGAACGTCTCCAGCTATGGCAGTATTTTGGTATCGCTCTTGTTCTGGCATCCATCATTCTGGTTCAGGAAATCCCTGGCGGAAAAAAAGGAACGACTTCTGAAACAGGCCTGGCTGAAAAGAAAAAGGCGGCCGTTTAATGCCTCTGCGT
>JAEXPO010000686.1 GCA_023446675.1 Bacillota bacterium
AGTCGATACCGTTGATGATACCGTAAAGATCCGCCGCTCTGTTACGAAGCACCCCATCCAGCTGCTCACCGTAAAAGGGGCTTTTTATTTCCTCGGCATAGGTGCGGCTTACGGTGCTGATGGCAGAGGAATAGGAAAGCCCGGCCTTCATGTAATTGACCTGGTCGTAAAAGGATATGCCGCCGGACAGGAAATAGCTCCATTCCAGGCCCAGGAGCTCATCCATAATAACCTTGGGGAAAACGCCCTGATATTTCAAATTATGTATGGTGTACAAGGTGTGAATATTTTTGAAAAACCCTTCATTCCGGTATTGGCGGTAATGGGCATCCAGAAGCACACTCACAAGGCCCGTCTGCCAGTCGTTGAGATGAATAAGCTGGGGCTGGAAGTCGATAAGGGGAAGGACCTCCAGAATGGCTTTGCTGAAGAAGGCAAAGCGCTCACCGTCATCATAAAGGCCATAATACCACTCCCGGTCAAAATAAAACTTGTTGTCAATGAAATAGAAGGTAACGCCTTCATGGTCCAGCTTAAATACGCCGCAATATTGCCTGCGCCAGGTGAGATCCACATAAGTATAGCCAATGAATTCCATTTCTTTTGTGTACTTATCAGCTATCTGAGCGTATTTGGGCAATACCACCCGAATATCCGCACCCAGCTTTTTAAGAGCCTTGGGCAGAGAACCTGCCACATCGGCCAGACCGCCGGTTTTAACAAAAGGCGCGGCTTCGGAGGTTGCAAACCATATTTTCAGATCCTTCATAGTCTGTTATTTTCCTTTCAAAGGAATGAAACGGCACGGAGTCTTCCGGCCCTTTTTCTATTATCCCACATTTTCCATTAAAAAAAACACCTTTAATGTTAAATACATCGGCGTCCAAATGCGTAAACTAAAGAAAAAAGAAAGCAGCGAAAGGAGGTGCGCAAGCATGAAACCCAAACCGCCAAAACCCGATCCAAGCAACCTCAAGGCGTTTGCTACCAATGCGGTCACAGAAATTTATGAAACGGAGCCTGAATCCAATCTGCCCTTATCCTCAGAGCGGAGTGTGGAGGATGCAAGAGATTTCTCTACCGAAAACAAAAAATAAGAATGAAAGTGTAGTGTCCTATAAACCCGGGCCTTGTCAAAATCGGACTGGCAGTATGAATCATATACTGTATAAGGAATACAGACGGAGACAAGGCTATGAAGGTACTGAACCTCAATCAGAGTGTCTATCAGGCAACCCAGCAGTATCCGGAGCTCATCCCCATTATTGCCGGATGGGGTTTTCCTCAAATTCGGAATGCCCACTTAAGACGTACAATCGGAAGAAGATACACCTTAGCTCAGGCTATCAGAGGCTTGAACCTCGATAAGCGCAGAATTATCGAAAAGCTTAGTCAAAACGGCTTCCGCGTTGTTGAATAAGTAAAGGCACCGAAATAAAAAGCACAGGGACATAAAATCCTGTGCTTTTTTGTCATACTCCAAAGGACAAATGCGGTAAAATAGATTAAAGAGACAAATAACAAGCCAAACGGATAAAAAGGCAAGGAAGATATAACAACCGGATTCGGAGAGAAGCATGCAAAAGGTGAATGAGCTTATTAAGGATTTGACATTGGAGGAAAAAGCCGCCCTGCTGGAGGGAGTAGACTCCTGGATGACCAATGCCGTACCCCGGCTGGGCATTCCGGCCCTTTATCTGACGGACGGGCCCCATGGCCTTCGCAAGGTGAGAAAGTCCAGGGGTGGTTTTGGAGTAGGGGACAACGAGCATTCCACGGCTTTTCCCACCTCCGTTACCCTTGCTTCATCCTGGAATCCGGATAATGCGCGGCGAATGGGAGAAGCCATAGCCCATGAATGCGCAGAGGCTCGGGTGGACGTTCTTCTGGCCCCAGGTGTAAATATAAAGCGAAGCCCTCTTTGCGGCCGCAATTTTGAGTACTTCTCCGAAGATCCGCTGCTGTCGGGCGTTATGGGAAGTGCCTTTGTCCGTGGTGTACAAAGCCGTGGCGTGGGCTGCAGCATCAAGCATTTTGCTGCCAATTCCAATGAAAATTACCGTTTTACCGGGGACAGTGCCGTGGATCCCAGAGCCCTTCGAGAAATCTATTTGCGTGCCTTTGAACGTATTGTTAAGGAAGCCGGGCCGTACACGGTGATGTGTTCCTATAACCGGTTAAACGGAAGCTTCGCATCCCAGAATTCATGGCTCTTAACTAAGGTATTGAGGAAGGAATGGGGCTTTGACGGCCTTGTTATCACCGACTGGGGCGCAACCTGCAACCGGGTGGAGGGGGTTAAGGCGGGATGTGACCTGGATATGCCGGGAAGCGTGTGGTATAACCGTCGAAGCCTTATTGAAGCGGTAAAGGATGGCACCCTGCGGTCGGAAGTACTGGATAAGGCCGTTGGACGTGTTTTGAACCTCATAGGGAAATGTGCCCAGCGCAATAATGCTTCCCGCCATAATGCCAAAGACCATGCCCGCCTGTCCCTGGAAATAGCCATGGATGGGGCTGTTCTTCTAAAAAATGACGGCATTCTCCCCTTAAGCGGAAAGGAAAGACTGCTTGTGGTGGGCGAAATGTTTGAAAGGGTGCGTTACCAGGGGGCAGGATCTTCCATTATCAACCCGCCCGAGGTTATTACTCCCAAGGATGCCTTTGACCGCCGGGGTGTTGCCTATGCCTATGAAAAGGGCTATGAGGGCTTTGAAGCAAAAGGAAGCCCCGAACTTGCCCGGGCAGTCCTCGCCGCAGCACAAAAAGCCGATACCATACTGTTTTTCGGCGGGCTTACGGATTTTGAGGAGAGCGAGGGCTTTGACAGGGAGCACATGAAAATGGGGGAAGGCCAAACCTCCCTTATAAAGGAACTTGTTGCTTCCGGCAAAAGGGTGGTCCTTGTTTTGTTTGCGGGGGCGCCGGTAGAGCTTCCGTTTTTTGACGGGCTTTCGGCGCTTCTTAATATGTATTTGCCGGGAATGTACGGCGGTGAGGCTGCCTGGGCCCTTTTATACGGAGAGGCCAATCCCTCAGGCAAGCTGGCTGAAAGCTGGCCCAATTGTGCAGAGGATTCAAGCTGCTATGACGACTATAACCGTCAGTCTGTTTCAGTGTATT
>JAEXPO010000694.1 GCA_023446675.1 Bacillota bacterium
GTCCTCACTGGCAATAGGGAGTTTAAGCAGGAGGCTTCCCGCTAAAATGACCAGAAAAAAGCTGAGGGTAATTAAAAGCGGCGGCTTTTTTAATAAACGGACAAGCATGTTAAGATCTCCTTTTGCTATTAACCTACAATAAACTTTCCGTCGGGATAGAACGTCGTGTCATGTTTATTCTGTCTGTTTTCCAGCATTAATATAAAAGTAATGGCACCAATTCTTCCGGCCAGCATGGTTAAGGTTAAAAGCATTTTCCCATGTATCCCCATAAGGGGAGGAATACCGGTAGAAAGACCCGCAGTACCAAAGCTTGAGGAAACCTCAAAAAGAATATTGACAAGGGACCATTCAGGATGGATAAGGTTTAAAATAAGCGTCACCGAAAAAACATGGAGTATTGCCATAATAGCTATGCAAAAGGCCTTCATTATGGTGCTGTAGGGAACAACCTTTTTAAACAGAAGAACCTCGTTATTGGACTTCACAACACTGATAATTGTTACAATAATGATACCAAAGGTATTAATTTTTATGCCTCCTGCGGTTGAACCCGAAGCACCGCCTATCAGCATAAGAAAAGAGAGAAAAACCTTGGTAGTGGACTGAAGCGTATTCACATCAAAGGTGGCAAAGCCCGCGGAGCGCGTATTTACGGAAAGAAAAAAAGCATTCAGCAGCTTATTCCAGCCTGTATAAGGCAAAAGGGCCTGATTGTGTTCCACCACATAAATAAACAGAGTACCTGCTATAATAAAAGCAGCTGTAAGAAGAAGTACCAGCCTGGTATGCACCATCAGTCTGCGGGTTTTGCGGTATTCCAGCATATCCTGCCAGATAATAAAGCCAAATCCGCCTAAAATGACAAGAGTGCTTATGGAAAACAGGAAAAATGGAGACTGACCAAAGCCATACAAGCTGCTGAACCCGCCGGATAGATCAAAGCCCGCACTGCAAAAGGCGGATACGGAGTAAAATATACCATAATACAAACCCTTAAAAAGCGGTATTTTTTGATCAAAAATAAAAAAGAAGCTAAGAAAGAGGGCGCCAATGCTTTCTGTCACCAGAACAAAATTAAATATCTTTCGTATTAACGGAAAGGTTTCCTGCATATTAAGGCCGTTAACGGAGCCCCTGGCCAGCATCATACTTTGAAGGTTTGTTTTATGCCCGCGTAAAGACATAATATAAATGAGAAGCGTTACAAGGCCAAATCCGCCAATTTGAATCATACCGAGTATAATCAGTTCACCGAATAACGACCAGTAGTCTGCGGTATCCACCACCAAAAGACCTGTGACGCAAGTGGCGGACGTAGCGGTGAAAAAGCTGTCCACAAAGGGAGTGGCTTTCCCCGATGCGCTGGCTGCCGGTAAAGAGAGTAAAAGGCTTCCTATGAGTATCACAATGATAAAGCTCATTGGAATAGCAAAAATGGGTTTTTTTATTTTTTCTAGCATGCTGGGCCTCCGGCCGCAAATCCATTTTTTTATTGGTTATTATAATACTGATTAAAGGGAAAACAAACTAATTATATCACTTTAAAAAGAGTAAGTACGATACGAAACAAACAATTATGTTTTGAAAACAGGGCCATTTCCCGTCATTTTGCATGACAGAAAGATATGCTTGTTAAAATCAGGTAACCCCCTGGCAGGGGACAGGGCAAACCCCGGTCCCTGCCGGTTCCCACAAATGCGTTGACACGCAGATACCCAATAAAGTAGAATAATGCAGCAGGATGATATGTGATTTTAAGTCTTTCATTCGCTCCAAATAAATGCAGACAGGTGATAATGTGTTAGAAAATCAACCGACTGAAATAAGAAACGTGGCTATCATTGCCCACGTAGACCATGGTAAAACCACAATGGTGGACGCGATGCTCCGCCAAAGCGGCATCTTCCGCAGCAACGAAAAGGTTGCGGAACGGGTTATGGACTCCAATGATTTGGAAAAAGAAAAGGGTATTACTATTTTATCCAAAAATACGGCTGTTTTTTATGGCAACACCCGCATTAACATTGTTGATACACCGGGCCATGCCGATTTTGGCGGTGAGGTGGAACGCATACTGAAGATGGTGGACGGCGTCCTTCTTCTTGTAGATGCCTATGAGGGCGCAATGCCTCAAACACGCTTTGTTTTAAGGAAAGCATTGGCGCTTCATTTAAAGCCTATTGTCGTTATCAACAAAATTGACAGGAAGGAAGCACGTCCCAACGAGGTTATCGATGAAATTCTGGATCTTTTCATTGAACTGGGTGCGGACGAATCCCTGCTGGAGTTCCCGGTTGTTTATGCATCCTCCCGCGAGGGGTATGCCAAGCTGTCCTTAACCGACGAATCGGATAATCTTGAGCCGTTGTTCAATACGATTCTTGAATATGTTCCGGGTCCAAAGGGCAGCCCTGAGGAGCCCCTCCAGTTTCTGGTTTCCAGCCTGGACTACGATGAATACATTGGCCGAATCGCCATTGGCAGAGTAGAGAGAGGCACCATCCGCAAGGACATGCAGGCCGTGCTGTGTAAAAGAGACGGCAAGCTTCAAAATGTTAAAATTTCCTCGCTGCAGAACTTCAGAGGCCTTAAGCGCACCGACATCACCAGTGCCTCCGTCGGTGAAATTATTGCCGTTTCCGGTATCAGCGACATTACCA
>JAEXPO010000006.1 GCA_023446675.1 Bacillota bacterium
CCGCTAAACAGGGCTGCCCAGCTCCGTCTGGCCGGAGTAATTTTTTGAATGCTTTCCTGGTTTTCCCGCAACAGCGCCAGGGGCTCCTTGCGGCTGGTATAAAAGCTGAGCAAAAGCATGGCCGTTAGCTGTACCGCCATAAAGCCCAGAATAGTTCCCATAAGCCCTGCAGCTGAAATACCGAACTGATGGCCTATAATGCCTAAACCAACCAGCCTTGCCGTTATGAGGCTAATCAGCTCCGTGACAAAAACGGAAGCCGGAAGGCCTATCAAAAGAGCGATACCGCTGTTCCACAGAGTTTCACCCATCATAAGCAGGAAAAGCGTCCTTCTTTTCATTCCCATCATCTGATAGATGCCAAACTCATGGCTTCGTCTCTGAATTTGGTATTTATTTGAGAAATAGACCATGAAAAAAACAAAAAACATGGACACCACATAGACAAGAGGCACTAAAAGCAGCAGCTTTCCCACCGCGTCGCTCTCCATGGTCTTTAAAAAAACCATGACGTCCTGATCGCCTAATGAAAGCAAAATATAGGAAAAAACAATGGCGGCAACAAGGGAGCCGAAATACAGGCCGTTTTCCTGACGGTTGCGGCGGCTGTTCCGCCGGATTTGATTAAAGAACATCCGCGCTTCCTCCCCCCAATTGAGCCATAACCATTACTATGCGGTGGTAGAAGGCATCCCGGGTTTCGTCGGGAATGGCCTTTCGCAGCTCATGAAAAAGAACGCCGTCCTGAATAAATAATATCCTTGAGCAGAAGCTTGCCGCATTTGCATCATGTGTGACCATGAGAATGGTGGCCCCCTCCTCCCGATTAATGAGGGACAGCCTGGACATCAGGGTTTTTGCGTTCTTTGAGTCCAGTGCCCCCGTAGGTTCATCGGCCAGAACAATGCTTGGCTTTGAGATGAGAGCCCTGGCGGCGGCAACCCTTTGCTTTTGTCCTCCGGACATTTGAGCCGGAAATTTATCCAGCACCGGAAGAATCTCCAGCTGCTCCGAAAGCTTTCTGAGCTTTTCCTCACTCTGCCCTGGGTTTTCATGATGTATGGCTAAGGGCAGCATAATATTTTCCCTGGCGGTGAGATTATCCAAAAGCTCAAACTCCTGGAACAGATAACCGATTTTATTCCCGCGATAGGCCGCAAGCTTACTCCCTTTAAAATCGGATATATTCTCTCCGTTAAGCAAAATGCGTCCCGAGGTGGGGCGCAGCATGGTAGCGATGCAGTTCAAAAGGGTGGTTTTTCCCGAGCCGCTTGATCCCATAATCCCCAGAAACTCGCCCGGCAGCACATCAAAGCTGATTCCTCTTAAAGCCTCCGTTTTATTTTGACTATTTCCATAGGTTTTATTTACAGCTTCCACCTGAAGCAATTTATTTGAAATTTTCATTACCTTGCCTCCACACAAATTTCTATAATAACCTTATCATACAGGCGGAAAAAACAACACTTACAGTGGCCGTAAGATTGGATGCCGGGACCGAAACCATTCTATAACACTAACTGCGCTTATTATTTGTAAAGATCATAAAGATAAGCCGGGCAGGAGAATCCGCTCTCCTTCCCGGCTTATAAGGACACAATTATTTACATGACGTTTCCCTGTCACGGTATACCCAAACAGCGCCAGAACCGTGGCATGGCTACGGACAAGCTTAACGGCGTGTTTCAGCCTGCCAGCTTCACACCGTCCTGCTCTGCCGCTTCAATACGCTTATTCCTGAAGTAGAGGCAGATGTCGGTGGTGACCATGCAGATATTGGGTATGTAGAACCAGAAGGCCAGATTATATGTACCTGAAATAATTTTGGAAGCCAGTCCGCAAAAATAGCCAAAAAGGATAAAGCACATAAACATAAGGCTTTTTCCCTTGGTCGAGCGGGAACGGTAGGAGCGCATGATGGAGAGAGGCCAGGATACACCAAAGCTGACAATCATAAGGGTTTCCAGTATACTCGCAAGTGTGGTCATCATTTTTTCGCCATCGTCCCATTATCCGTTTTTGCCGGACCTCCCCGGTTACGCAGGCTGGGCGTGGCTTCCTCCTTTAGAATTTTTCATCGTCATTAATTAAAAATTTATCAATCAGTTTTTCATTATACCATTTAAAAGGGCAAAGGGACGTATAAAGAGCTTCTTTTATGAGGAAAGGCATAAATCCGTTCCGGCGCTCAATCAGGCTATGGTCTAATTATAATAATTACCTGTGTGTATAAACCGGAAGGAGCTTGGGCGAAAGCACGCTGTTTGCAAGTCCGGCCTGGGCCTTTTCCCTGGCAAAGCGGTTTACATGATCCAGTGTGAGCCGTCCTGTCTTCACGGTTTTATACTTATCCCCCGCGCTTTTCCCGGCGCTTCTGCCAAAGACGATAATATCCAGCAGGGAATTGCCCATGAGCCGGTTTCTGCCGTGGATACCGCCAACGGCCTCCCCTGCCACATACAGGTTCTCAATTCCGGTCTGCCCGTCGGCCCGAATTTCCAGGCCCCCATTCTGGTAATGAAGGGTGGGATATACCACAATAGGGGTTTTCCTCATATCTATGTTGTACTTGTCATACATGCGAAGCATGCCGGGAAGCCTTTTTTCAATGGTTCCCTCACCGTTGATAATTTCAATCATAGGCGTATCCAGCCATACACCTGAGCCTTCGGCTGTAGCAATGCCCATGCCTCTTTCGCCGCATTCCCTGATAATGGAGGCCGCGGAAACGTCACGGGTTTCCAGAGGATGCATGAAGGCCTCCCCCTCCCTGTTCACAAGCATGGCCCCCAAAGAGCGAACCTTTTCCGTAACCAGAGCGCCGAAAATCTGCTCGGGATAAGCCGCTCCGGTGGGATGATACTGAAGGGTATCGGCATAGAGAAGCTTTGCTCCCGCACGGTAGCCCAGAACAAGGCCGTCGGCGGTGGCCCCGTAGTGGTTGGAGGTGGGAAAGCCCTGATAGTGAAGCCTTCCCGCGCCGCCGGTTGCCAGGATAACCGTTTTAGCCCGGGCAATGAGGTATTCCTTTGTTTCCATGTTCATAAGCACCGCCCCGGCCGCTTTTCCGTCCTCGTCCAGAATAAGCTCCACGGCGGAGGTGAAATCCACAACCTCAATGCCCCTGTTTATGACCTCATCCCGGAGAACCCGCATGATTTCAGCGCCGGAATAGTCCTTTGCGGCATGCATGCGCTTGCGGGAGGTGCCGCCGCCATGGGTTGTTACCATGGTGCCGTCAGGGGACTTGTCGAACATAACTCCCAATAGGCTCAGCCATTGAACCGCGGCGGGGCCTTCCGTGACAAGCTTGTATAAAAGCTCCGGTCGGTTGGCGTAATGGCCGCCGCCAAGGGCGTCAAGATAGTGTATGGCAGGGGAATCGTTGGGCTTGTCGGCAGCCTGAATGCCGCCCTCGGCCATCATGGTGTT
>JAEXPO010000031.1 GCA_023446675.1 Bacillota bacterium
GAGGTTGAGATCTCTCAGGGAGAGAACCAGGCGATCACCCAATCCCAAAACGCAAATGCGCTGGATTCGGTGCTTGATTCCATTGCCGTATTGGAAAAGCTGCTTCTGGATGCGCCTGAGGAGAAGCAGTTAAAGGAGACAACAGGAGCGCTTGTGTCTCAGGGCATGTCGGGTATGTCCAGGGAGAGGCAAAAGGAATATGCGGGTAAACGGTTTGAAATAGCCCGCGCCGCTGTCTTAGGCCCTCTTGGGGGCATGGCATCCCTGCTTGTGGTGAACAATCAGCAGCAGAACAACTACCTTTTGCAGTATATTAACCGCGGCGACTATGACCTGGCATCAGGAGAGTATTATCCCGAGGAGGAGTGGAGTAAAACACAAAACGACAGAAATAAGGATCAGATCAAAGGGCTTAAGGAACCCGTTCTTACTGAGGAGCAGGCCCAGGCAGCAGCAGAAAGCTTTATTAAAGAACTGGGACTGGATAACTTTTTCTGTAATCAAATTGAAAAGGTAACAGGAGGCTCCAGCACGTATCGCGGAGAGCTGCTCGTCGGAAACCTTGTCAAGGGCTACCGGCTGGAATATGTACGAAGGGTTGGAGGAGTACCCGTTACTCACACCAGTACACAAACAGCGGGCTATTTAGAAAATGATGCCTACTGGATGTGGGATTATGAAAGACTGACCTTTGTCGTTAATGATGACGGGTTAGTTGAATTGGTATGGAAGGCCCCTTATCAGATGGAGGAAACAGTGGTTGAAGACGCGGCGCTTCTGCCCTTTGAAAAGATACGGCAGGTGTTTGAGAAAATGATTCTGGTTATAAATTCAGAGGATAAGGAGCAGGTGTCGGACATTTCCATAACTCAGGTACGGCTGGGACTTGCGCGTATTACGGAGCAGAACAGCCTCACCTCAGGGCTTCTTGTGCCTGCGTGGGATTTCTTCGGCACACGCACCTATTACTATGAAGGGGATGATGGAAGCACTTATACCTATACGGAGTCCGAGACAGGCAAAAGCTACCTTACAATCAACGCCATTGACGGTACCATTATTGACAGGGGAGCGGGTTATTAAGGGATGGCCGTAAGAGAATTTCAGGTAAGTAAACCGCTGGTAGGGAAGGTATGAACAAGGCGCTTCGATCCGATTTGAATCGGGCTCTGTCCGGCAAGGGCTTTTGTGCGGGTATGGCGGGAATGGTTCTTGCCATTGCCCTGGCCTCTCTGAATAAGCTGGCGGAGCTTTTTGATAACAACAGCCTTTTAAATAATGGGTTTCATATACAGTTAATTTCGGAGGCCCTGAAATCCGACGGCGTGTCACTAATTGTGCCCGTTCTGTGCACACTGCCCTTTGCCTGCGCCTATGTGGACGATATTAAAAGCGGTTTTATTAAGGCCTGTCTTTACCGCTCAGGGGTGGGGGCCTATATTTGGGGAAAGCTTATGGCCTGCGGTCTGGCCGGAGGGCTGACTCTTTTTGCAGGCATACATACGGCGTATTTCCTGTCGGTCCTTGGCCTTATTCCAATGGAATTGGCCCCGGGGCCAGGTGAAACGGCGGCATATACGTATTGGATGCTTCTTGACGTCTCCATACGCTTCTTTTTTACCGGTATGGTATGGGCCCTTTTGGGCTTTACCCTTGCAGCCCTTGCCATGAGCCGTTTAATGGCCTTAGTGTCGCCCTTTATCACATGCTGCCTGCTTATTATTCTTAAGGAAAGGTATTTTGACAATATGCTTGTACTGTATCCCAAAGAGTGGCTCTTTCCTTCCGGTGAGTGGGTTTTGGGAGGCTTTGGTGTCGTTTTGGTGCTGACCGAGCTTATCACCGTTCTGTGCCTGTGCTTTGCCCTTGCTGCCCAAAGGAGGCTATCCCATGTTTAGTACCTTATCGTTGAAAAACATCAATAAAAAACAAGGTTTTTCTTCGGGACCTCTCTTCTATTGGGTTGGGGGCAAAGCCCGCTTAAGATTAAGACAAATGGCCAGAACGGCATGCTATAACTTCCGGCATTGGCATAAAAAACCCAGAATCTTCATTACCTTTGCCCTGGCCTTTATTTTGTGCTTTCTGCTATCCGGTAAAGCGGTTGGGCTGGCCCGTGAGTATGAAACAACCCTGCAAATCGGGGAGGCCTTTATCTGGACCTTTGGAGACGGGAATTCCATTATGCTGTCATCCCTTCTTCTGGTGCTGCTTTTTGGGGACATGCCGTTTTTGTCAAGCGGAACGCCCTTTTATCTCATACGTATGGACAGAAAAACCTGGCTGCGGGGGCAAGGGCTCTATATCGTGCTGGCAACGGTGCTTTATATGACCTTTGTCTTTTTAGCCACCGGGTTGCTCTGTCTCCGATATTCCTTTTTTGGGAATGTATGGAGTGAAACCTCGGCTCTCTTTGCCTATGGAACCGGAGGAGCTTCCATAGGCCTTCCGGTACACTTAAAAACACTGGAAATGAGCTCACCCTATGAGACACTGGGAGCCGTTTTTCTCCTGATGCTTCTGTACCAGCTTCTAACCGCGTTTATTATGCTGGCTTTTAATCTTATATACGGGCAAATGGGGGGAGTGGTGGCGGTTCTCCTTTTCAGCCTGTATGGACTTTTACTGAATCCCGGTCTGTTTAAGGTGCTGTTCCGGCTGACGGAGGGGCTTATGTACAAAGCCAATGTCCTGACAGGCTGGCTGTCGCCCTTAAACCACGCAACCTATGCCATGCATAGCTTCGGTTATGATTTGCTACCGCGATTGTGGGTGTCCTGCCTGATATTCGCCGTACTGATAATTCTGCTTTTCCTGCTGTCCATAAGAGCCGTCAAACACTACCAGTTTATATTTACAGGAACGGAAGGTTGATTATGGAGGCTGCCATCAGGATAGAAAAGGTTTCCGTTTCCTTCGGACAGGAGGTGGTGCTCTGCCAGGTATCCCATGAGTTTGAGAGAGGCCGGATACACGGTATTGCCGGGGGCAACGGATCGGGTAAAACGGTTCTTATGAAATGTATCTGCGGTTTTTTAAAGCCCACAGGGGGCAGGATTTTCGTCAATGGCCTTCAGGTGGGAAGGGATATGGATTTTCCCGCTGAAATGGGTGTCATTATTGAAACCCCGGGCTTTTTGCCCCATTTGTCCGGCATAAAAAATCTGTCCATTTTGGCGGAGCTCAAGGGAAAAATCTCACATAAGGATCTTATACGGGTTCTGCGGCTTGTGGGTCTTGATCCTGCTATGAAAAAGAATGTGGGTCAGTATTCACTGGGGATGCGGCAGCGTCTGGGCATTGCCCAGGCCATCATGGAGGACCCGGAGCTTCTCCTTTTGGACGAGCCCTTTAACGGGCTGGATAAAAGAGGGGCAGGTGAAATGCGGGAGCTTTTAAAGGAGCTTCGGCAAAGAGGGAAAACCCTATTGCTTGCCAGTCATAATCCCCTGGATATGGAAGAACTGTGCGATTCGGTGTCGGAAATGGATGGCGGTGTCCTTACGGTGGTAAGGCCATGAAAACAATCCCTTTGGAGGTGGAAAATGAAAAAGAGAAGCTTGCTGCTTTTGACGGCGGCACTTCTTCTAACCTCGGTTCCTCAGGTAGCGGAGGCTTCGGAGCCTATGATGACAATCGATCATGAAAATGTTTATGAAGGAATGGACAGAGCCTACAGAGACGGTTATGCCCCGATGATTCAGGAAGGCCGGGCCGTAATTATTTTGCCTCTTCTTGCAAACCGGCCGCTAAAGGATAATACCATTACCG
>JAEXPO010000066.1 GCA_023446675.1 Bacillota bacterium
CCATTACCGTTACACCCTATTTGGGGGATGTTTCGGCTTCGCCCTTTGTCTATCGCAATTACCAGAAGACTGTGGTGCTGGCACAGAATCCGGCAAACGGTACCGAGGCCGCGGAAGCCTCGTATCTTGTTCGTTTTGATCTGGCTTTAAAGCAGGATCGTCTAAATGGTGTCTATCCCGTTATTATTACGGTTCGGGGCAGGACGGAAGAAAACCTGTGGTTTGAAGAGAGCTTCACCACCTATATCACAGTGATCGACGGACAGGATGAGGACGGAACCCAGGAATCCAACCTCCGTCCTGTCAATCTTACACTGGACAGTACCAACCTCTATGAAGGGATGGATAAAACCTATTCACAGGGCTATTCTCCCATTGTGGCAAACGGCGTGGCCACACTAATTCTTCCTGTCCTGGCTGACGGTTATTTAAAGGGGAGCACCCTAACGGCTGTACCGGATTTGGGGAATACCGCCCGTTCCCCTTTTGTTTTTAAAAGCTATCAGAAGGAGGCTGCACTCACCCCGACGCCTGTCAATAATGGCGAGAAAAAAGTAAGCGCCTACTATATCCGATTTGAGCTTTCTCTGGACGAAAACAGATTCAACGGCATTTATCCCGTAGTGGTGACTGTTCAGGGCAGAAATGAAAAAAATGAAGCTGTTTCAAAAAACTTTACCGTCTACATAACCATTACCGATGGCAAGGATCCCAACGCTGTAACTGAGCCGGAGAAGGAAGAAGCGGTCCATTTATCCCTGGATAGCCAGAACCTCTACCCGGAGATGGACAGTACCTATTCACAGGGCTATACGCCCGTGATTCAGGGTGATACCGCAGTTCTTATCCTTCCGGTTTTATCCGACGGGCCATTAAAGAATAATACGGTAACGGCAGTTCTTAGCCTGGGCGATACAGCTTCCTCTCCCTTTGAATACAGGGCTTACCGGAAAGTGGTGGCGTTATCGGAGGTTCGGGTAAACGAAAGGGGGCTTTACGTAAACGCTTTCTTTGTGCGTTTTGATTTGCCGCTTTTGAAGGAACGGTTCAACGGGGTTTATCCGGTGGTTGTTTCCATACAGGGGCAAACCCTTGAAGGCGACAGGGTAGAGGAGGCTTTTACCGTTTATGTGACGGTGTCGGACGGAAAGGATCCCAATGAAGAGGAGCCGCCGGAAATACCTGTTTCTCAGCCTCTTGTCCTTGTGAAAAATTACACAATAACACCTGAAATCATAAATGCGGGAGATGAGTGGAAGGTTCTTCTAACCCTTCAAAACACCAGTAATGCTCTGTCTGTCCAGAATATGACCGTTGAGGTTCAATGGGATAGAGCCAATATGACCCTTATTAACGATACAAATGTGCTTTATATTGAAAGGCTAAATAAAGGAGAATCGGTGGATTTATCCTTAAGCTTTAAAACCGATGGAAAAACTCCTGAAGGCAGATACACCCTTGACCTTGCCATGACCTATGACAACCCGGAAGCGCAAACCCTTTCCTCCACCGGGACATTGACCGTGGAAATTACTCAACCTGCGGTTGTGGAGCTTGAGGGGCCGACTATTCCGGACAGCGTCGTTTCCGGCGAAACCCTGCCTCTCTCCTTTAACGTCATGAATATGAGCCGGGAGCGGGTTTATAATGTGCGTATCAGGCTGGCTGCCCCCGGCTTTGTCCCTCTTGCCTCAGCCTTCGTCGGAAATATGGAGGCAGGGACCGCAAAACAGGGGGAAATGGACGTTTTCATTGCCGTCCTGGAAGGGCAAGCGGGAGTGTCCGCGGAGAGCAAATATGGTGTAACCAACGGTACAATTACCCTAAGCTATGAGGATTCATCCGGAAGGGCCTATGAACAGACCTCGGACTTTATATCCACAATCGAACCCGCTCCTTTGCCGGTTAAAGCTCCGCCTGCCGGGGAGCCGAAGAGGGCCGGGCAGTGGTGGGTGTCCATTGCCCTGGGGGGTGGGGTAATAATAGGCCTGTCCTTTCTTTTTGTCAAACGGAACCGGAAGAAGGAGCTTCTTTAATGAGAATCAGTGATTGGATAGGCTCTTCCTTTAAGGAGCCTCATTACGGGTGGGCATCCTTTGTGGCGGCCGCCGTAGCTGCCGGTACTTTTTTTAGCTCCCTGGCCGGGGCTTTGGAAGCAGGTGTCCAAAGAGAAGAGGCTCTTCCCTGCGAGTTGATAGTTCCTCTGGCAGGACAGGAGAAAAGATTATACGACGGCCTTTTGGAGGAAGTGTTCCGCATACCGGAGGCAGAAGCTGTTTCACCTGTCATTGAAATTCCGGTGGAGCTTAAAGCAGGTATTTATTCAGCAAAGGTCGCCCTTTTAGCCATTGACCGGGCCTACTTAAGTGAAAGTCTTTTGCAGGGACAAATGTTTCCTCCGGAAAGTGCCATGCCTTACCTTGTTTTAAATGACGGAGCTTTGAGCCGGTTTTCCGCAGGGGAAAGGGCTATCAGCCAAAGAGAGGCTCTGGAGACTGATTGGCTTAACCTGGCATATTCCCTTGAAGCAGGGGAGAGCGGCAGAGCATTAGTATCAAAGGTTTGCGGCATTGCTGCCGGTGATGGAAAAGAAGGAGCTATGGGGTATATGAGTTTGGATGTTGCCAAAAGCCTTCTGTGGAGATATGGAGGACCTAAAAGCTATACCGCTGTTTATATGCGGGCCGGAAACGATGGGAAAGCCTCGGAGATCATAAAAAGCCTGAGTGTGCTGGGGCTTTCGGTAAGCTCAGCCTATGAAGAAAGGCATGAAAGCTGGAGAGCAATACGAAGGGAAGCGGGTTTTCATTTTTTTATAGGATGCCTGTGCTTCGGCCTGGGGGGTATTGGCGCTCTTGCCTGGCGCAAAAGTGTCTTGCCGGGGTTAAATGCCGGGAGGTACAGGCTGTTTATGTCAGCGTACCCGTCCCTTGAGCCGGATAAGCTTCTCTGGTTTCAGTTGGGGCTGGCAGTACTGGCAGGGGTTGTTTCAGGGGGCCTCCTGTTTATTATGTGCTATGGATTAGGATAAAGAATCTGTTATAATAATATCAGTTTAAAACGAAAGCAGGGATTTCATTTGAAGACCAAACGAATTAATTACTCGGTGCAGTTAATTTAATCTGGTAGCAGATTGTGCCGGGATAATGAATTTGTTATCAGTTAGCTGCGCCATTCCTCCGAAAAATGAATAATGAGAGGAAGCAGTTAAAATGAAATTGGATAATAACACTTATAACGATGAATTGAAGGCCAGGCTGAAAGCACAGTGGCAGGGGGAAGAAAATTACGCCTTTAAGGGCTGGGATTTTTCCCATCTTGATGGACGATGGAAAGAGGAAGCGCTTCCATGGGATTATAGGGAGCTCCTGTCAGCGCTCTTAAAGCCAACCGATAAGCTGCTTGACATGGGCACGGGCGGGGGAGAGTTCCTATTGTCCCTGGGCCACGCTCCGGAGCTTACCTCTGTAACGGAGGCTTATCCGCCTAATGTGGAGCTGTGCAGAAGAACATTGGCCCCTATGGGCATTACCGTCGAGGAGGCAGACGGGGTGCAGGCGCTGCCGTTTAAGGCCGGGAGCTTTGATGTTGTTGCCAACCGCCATGAGGATTTCAGTCCCACGGAAGTCAGTCGTATATTAAAGCCGGGAGGCCTTTTTATAACACAGCAGGTGGGGGGCAAAAACGACGAGGAGCTGTCCTTGCGGCTTTTGCCTGATTTTGTGCCTTTTTTTCCCGACCATACACTTAAAAAGAATAAGACTGCTCTGGAGCAGGCCGGTTTTCAAATTCTCAGAAGCGAGGAAGCCTTTACACCCTTGAGGTTTTATGACGTGGGAGCGCTGGTTTATTTTGCGAAGATCATAGAGTGGGAGTTTCCCGGTTTCTCTGTTGAAAGCGCTTTCCAACAGCTATGGGACTGCCGGAAGGAAATTATGAAAAACGGGTTTGTACAGGGAACGGAGCATCGCTTCCTACTCATTGGAAGAAAGCCCTGATGGGAATTGCCCTGAACAGATGCTCCTGTTTTACGGGAGCATCTGTATTTGTTCGTGGTCTTTTAAATCAACGGAAGCCAATAGCAGGCTGCAAGGGGCAGAACAGGGGGAGGGACAATGTCGGTATTATAGCCGGCAAGCACCGTTGGCGGCAAAGTTGCTGAAGCCCATCCCGCTGTAAAGGTCTGATTGACTATCACATTTCCAAAGGCAAACAAATCCGTCGTTCCGGAGGAGCCTCCGTCTATTCCGATAAGCCCCTTTCCTGCCGTGTTAAGCACGTTGTTTCCTATTACCTCAATGAACCTGAACAGGTTTAACCCCGGATTATACAGAAGGATGGGAACATTTCCTTCCAGGCTTGTTATCGAGTTGCTTATAAACAGCTCAAATTCGTTCCCCACATACTCCTCTATTACCAAAATATGCCTTAGGGTGAAGGGAGAGCTAAGCTGGCTGTTATTGCTTATGACCAAGCTTCCTGTGAGGCTGCCTAGGCTTACGGCCACATTCGTAATGATAATGAATCGGCATGCGGTGTTGGCAGAGTCGGAAACATAGGTATTGCTGTCAATAAAGCTGCTTCCCGTTGTGGAGGAAATAAGTATGTAAAAATAGCCGTTGTTGGGTGCGGCCAAGGGGGCGTAAGTGAACTGGCATTGGGTTATCTGGAACTCGGAGGCCTTAATGCCAATGCCTATTTCACATGCCGAGATACCGCATTGAGTGACGTATAAGCCCGTTGCGGCCAAATTGTTAAAGCCGATAACGGTTTCAACGGATAAAACCGAAGGGTAGTTTTGAGTAATTTGCATGCTCCGGATTACCACATCCGAGACGGTTATATTAAACATGGTCACAACAGCAGGAGTGGTCGTAATAACGATGGTTAACGCAATTCCCTGCCCTTCGATGATTACGGATTTATTAACGTTAATTGTTGAAATAATAACAAAGGTTTCGGCGTCCAGCAGCAGCCTGTCGCCATCGGAGGCAGCAGCCAGGGCGGCGTCGATTGTTGTATAGGTTCTTGTAGAGCCTACTAACAGGGTGTTTCCGGTAGCTGACGGAATAGGTCGGAGAGGGGGAGGCACAGGTTCAGTCTGCTTATGATAGAGCTGCCCTGAGCTTACATCCAGATAAAGATCTCCAAATTCTCCTATACCGCATGTGGGCACACCAATACCCCGTATAATGCTCAGTCCGCTTGGGCCGGTGGGGCCGGTATCACCTGTAGACCCGGTTGGTCCGGTTGGTCCGGTTGGTCCGGTTGGTCCGGTTGATCCCGCTGGACCAATAGAGCCTGGAAGACCTCTGGGCCCCTGCGGGCAGCTTTTTTTCTCTTTTGACATACATGGGTCACACTCTGCCCGGGTTTCCCGGCCCGCGCAGGTAGGCCTGTAAATAGGAGTTTCTTCGTACATAAAAGCATCACTTAGTATTTTTATCCTAAATTAGTATATGAATACTTGTCAGGCTTTTGCCACAGCATAGCCTCTTTCCTTCTTAACACTTATTCACATCTTTTTCAAAAGGCGCCGATATAATTCGAGCCAGCCTGTTTAGCGCTCATAACATGTAACACGGTAAAGTCATGCTACAATAAAATTTTCAAGAAACTTGATATTACAGAGGATTTGCAGGTTTCTTAAAAGATTGCAAAACTTTTGACTGTCCAGTATATTTAAATGTATTGCAGCTCTGTCTTCCAGTACGGACTAAAGGAGTATGGCCTCATGAACACAGTTATAAGAAAATGCACACCGGAAGATTTGGATGAACTTCAAAAAATATCTGAGATTACCTACAGGGACACCTTTGCAGATCTTAATACCCAAGAGAATATGAAAGCCTATCTGGATAGGGCCTTTAATGAAGACAAGCTTAGAAGCGAATTAGACGACAGGGCTTCCGCCTTTTATTTTATATATGAAAAAGAGGAGGCTGCCGGCTATATTAAGCTAAACGAAAGTCCTGCGCAAACCGATATCCATGATCTGCTCTCTCTTGAGCTTGAAAGAATTTATGTCTTAAGGGCATACCAGGGTAAGGGTTTAGGACGTATTTTAATGAATAAAGCCCATGAGGTGGCTAAAAGCCTTAAAAAAACCTATCTATGGCTTGGCGTATGGGAAAAGAACAGCCATGCACTGAATTTTTACCGCAAGAACGGCTTTTATATCATGGGAAACCATACCTTTGTCATGGGGGAAGAAGTGCAAACGGATTATCTAATGCGCAAGGATCTGGAATAAGTTACGGCTTATAAAAATGAGAGGAAAAATACCATGGATACAATACTGCAAGAGGCTTATCTTGCCATACTCAATGAAGAGCTTATTCCGGCCATGGGCTGTACCGAACCGATTGCAGTGGCCTACGGTGCCGCAATTGCCAGGGCTACTTTGGGGGAGATACCTGACAGCCTGGAGATACGGGTAAGCGGGAATATTGTAAAAAATGTAAAAAGTGTTATTGTCCCTCATACGGGAGGACTTAAAGGCATTGCCGCCGCCGCCGCTGCCGGTATTATCGCCGGACAGGCGGATAAGGAGCTGGAGGTTATATCCCATGTCACACCTGAGCAAATAAGGCTTATTGGGGAATATTTGAACCAGGCCTCCTTTTCGGTGCTTGAATCGGATTCCGGATGCATCTTTGACATTCACATAAATGCCCGGAAGGCCAATAGCTGTGCCGAGGTGCGTCTCACCGGATACCACACCAATATAGTTAAAATAGAAAAGGACGGAAAGATCCTTCATTTCAGCCAATACACAGATGGGGAGCATGAAAAGCGTACGGATCGAAAGCTTTTAACGGTGGAGAGGATCCTTGAGTTCGCGGATAAGGTCGATCTTGCCCTGGTCCGGGATATCATTGGCATGCAGATTGCTTACAATACCGCCATCGCTGAAGAAGGCCTTCAAGGAAAATGGGGAGCCAATATTGGAAGAATTCTTCTTAATTCCTACGGAAGCAGTATCCAGAACCGGGCCAAGGCCATGGCTGCCGCCGGATCCGACGCACGTATGAATGGCTGTGAAATGCCGGTGGTAATTAATTCCGGCAGCGGAAATCAGGGGATGACAGCCTCCCTGCCTGTCATTGTTTATGCTGGGGAGCTTGGGGTTCCGGAGGAATGTCTTTACAGGGCGTTAATCGTTTCCAATCTTGTAACCATACATCTGAAAACGGGAATAGGAAGGCTTTCGGCCTATTGCGGCGCAGTCAGTGCAGGCTGCGGGGCCGGAGCAGGCGTTACCTATCTTTACGGGGGACGCTACCGGGATATATCCCACACCATTGTCAATGCGCTGGCCATTAACTCAGGGGTTATCTGTGACGGTGCCAAATCCAGCTGTGCCGCCAAAATAGCTTCCGCGGTGGAGGCAGGACTTCTGGGAATGGAAATGTACCGCCAAGGCAGCCAGTTTTTAAGCGGTGAAGGCATTGTAACAAAGGGAGTGGAAAATACTATAAAAAATGTGGGTGAGCTGGCTCGGGAAGGTATGAAGGAAACCGACCATAAAATCATTCGTCTCATGATTGATGCTGTGGAGGCATATTAAGCCGGGGACTTATGAAAGAATATTTCCAGGGCAGTGAGTTTCATCGTTTTTTTGAAAATATTTTGCTTTAATGCTTGACACTTACCTGGCGTAAGAGAGTATGGTTGCTGTGAAAGGTGGTTTTCTTCATGAAAATAAAGCAGGCTTGCGAACTTACCGGGCTTACCGAGCGTACCATACGCTTTTATATTGAAAGAGGACTTATAGCGCCCTCCTCCAATGAAATGAACGGCCGAATCTATTATGAATATGAAAACGCAGATATTTCTTTGCTGGAGAATATCTCCATACTCCGGAAAGCGGGATTTTCCATCCAGGCGATACAGGAGATGGGACGCCAACCCCAAGAGATTGATACCATTGTGGAGCTCCATCGTGCCTCCCTTTTAGAGGAGGCGCAGGAGCTGTCGGGGAAAATAGAGGTTCTGGAAGGGGCAAGGGGAAAGCATTTCAACGAGTTGAACGAGCTGTGTGAGGCCATACGTACGCCTGCTTCACGACTGGAGCTTCCCCATGGCGACATAAGCCCGGATTTCAGCCGTTTTGATACGGAGTCGGAAGCAGAAAAGCAGGATGCCTATCTGGATCATCTGGCAAATGAAAAATTGAAGGAGCGGCGGGGACGTTTTCTAAGCCCCGTCACCCTTGCCTTAAAAATAGCCTCGGCGGTGGCAGTGCTTCTTCTGGCTGCCTATGCCTTCTCCTTAATACCCCATTCGATTCACAGGGAGTATACCGGAGCCAAATTTCGAACAGGAGCCCAGCCTCTTGAAACGCTGCAAGCTCTTAATATACGTATTGAGGGCAAGCTGTACACCCCGTTGTTTCAAAGCCCTGTCTTTAAGGGGCGTATTGAAATTGAAGGCGTAGAGGACTCCCGGAAGTATGACGCGATTGAGGTTGTCTTTCATGAAGGCCTCTCGGAGGAAGGGGTGCTGGCCTATGCCGGAATAGGTTATGAAGGCTCTGATCCCATTCCTTATATCAATACCTATGGGATGCTTCGCACTGATAAAGCGTTCAGCTATTTTCTTCTCCGGGTGTTTGAACCCGAAGGGGCCAGCCAGAAAACACTGGAGGATTTAGTTATTGTCGCACCTGCCGAAGATGCTTCCCAAGGGCTGCTTAAATGGGAGGAGCATGCCCTTCCCGAAAAATAAATCGGGATGTAAGGATAAACACCCGCATTGCTAATACGGACAATAATATTTTGTAGAGTTTTTTATTAAAGACAGCTTGACTCGGGAGTAAGCTGAAAATATAATTTACATAACGATGTTATTTAAGATAGCAATATTATTTTCAATTGGAAGCGATAG
>JAEXPO010000070.1 GCA_023446675.1 Bacillota bacterium
TTTCTGGCCAGCGCTTCAACCAGAACAGGCGCTGCTGTTTTTTCCGGGTCAAAGAGAACTGTCCAAACCCTGTCCTCTATTTCCAGCTTCTCAATGCCCTCGAGAGCAAAGGTCGGGCTGGGAAACCGGAGAGTCGCCCGCATCCGTTTGAAAGGCGCATAGGGCTTTTTAAGCTCTTCAAGCCTTCCGTTAAAGAGAAGCCTGCCATGACCTATAACCATTACCTTGCTGCACAGGGATTCGACATCGTCCATATCGTGGGTGGTGAGAATCATGGTGATGCCCTTTTCCCTGTTCTCTTTCCTCAGAAAATCTCTTAAGGCTATTTTTGATACCGCATCCAGGCCTATGGTGGGCTCGTCAAGAAATAAAATATCAGGGCTGTGCAAAAGGGCCGCAGCTATCTCACACCGCATTCGCTGACCCAGGGAAAGCTGGCGTACAGGAGTTTTTAGCAAGGCATTCAAATCCAGCACCGTCACCAGCTCCTCAAGCCGTTTAGCATATTCCTCACCTGACAGGTTATAAATGGACTTAAGCAAATCATAGGAATCCTTAACTGGAAGATCCCACCAAAGCTGGCTTCTTTGGCCGAATACGACGCCAATCCGGGATACATGGGCAACTCTTTCCTTCCAGGGAACGCGGTTCATTATAACGCACTTTCCGCTGTCCGGTGTTAAAATGCCGCTCATGACTTTGACGGTTGTGGATTTACCCGCACCGTTAGGCCCGATATAGCCAACCAGATCTCCCTCGTCAATATTAAAGGATACCGATTGAAGTGCTTTGACATGCCGGGTCTTACGGACAAACGCTCCCCGGAGCATACCCATACGGCCTTCGGGCCGTTCAGCCACACTGAAGGTTTTACACACCTCCAAAAGCTCAATTTGAGACATATTCATACATCCTTCCAAATGAATTTAAAGGCAGAAAAGTACGTCTATCTTATAGGAGAATGCAAAAAAAGGAAAACCTGAATAAATGCTCTGAGGGTTCAATTTGAACAGCAAATTCCAATTGCCGCTTACCAGTACTTTTTTTCTTTCTTTTTCTTGACATTCCGGGATTTGTGCCTTATGATATTTATATTATTAAGCCCTGAACAATGTGGGTGCAACTTTGTTGTATATCAGATAATTGAAGAATTTTTCAATAAATGGTAAGCAAAGCAGTTATTTATAATAACTGCTTTTTTGTTGCCGATCTATTAGCCTTTCTAAAGAATCTCTATAGGATGTTCTGCGAAAAAAATTGTAAACAACTTACAGCTCGAACCATCGGGCCGCAGATTCAAGCCTGTTGCTCCCCCGAAATTCCTATCATCTCCTTCTGTGTAAGGTATTCATTAATATAAAGGTTTTTGGGGTCAAAGTGTGAAAATGTCTACTTCTCAAGCCTCTGAAAGTATCCATTCAGCTTTTCTTCACATATTGTTTTTAGCTTCGCTTTTTCATCTTCGGTCAGCCTTTTCCAATTAACAAATAACAGCTGCAATCGCTTGTTACAGAGTGCGTGCTCCGATCCGTTTATTGGCATAGTTCAACGTCTTGATGTCGAATGTAATAAGTTGTTAAATTTTCCACTTATTTCTCCTCTTCTTATTCTTTTTTAAGGGCTTGCAACTTGATTAATATACATTTGTCTGCCGGACAAAAGTCGTATTGCGGAATCTCTTCAATGGTAATCCAACGGATGTCGTTGTGCTCGAGCTTCTGCGGCTCCCCATCTGCAATTACAGCATTGAACAGCGTCAGATGGATGGTGATGTCCGGATATTCATGGATTACATTCATGCTTTCACCACCAACGGAAAGCTTTATGGCAAGTTCCTCCTGACATTCGCGAACGATCGCCTGCTCCTTCGTTTCGCCGGGCTCAACCTTGCCACCAGCAAATTCCCATAGCATTCCGCACGCCTTATTGGCCGGTCGCTGGCAGATCATAAATTTATCCCCATTCCAAATGAGGGCTGCAACTACTTCAAACATCCTATTTCCTTTACCCTACCACCAATTTATTTGTCTTTTTTAAAAACTTCGCCGGAATGGGGCGACTTAGCTTCCACGTGATGTTCATAGGCCTGGAACCGTCATGTTTGACATAGCTGGCGATACCGAGATAGCTATATGCCTCTGCACCGCCGAATGTACGGTTTGTCTTAAATTCACGGACAAACAGCAGTACGCGACTACCTTGATCGCAATGATGAATATACCGCTGCCCGGTTGCGGATCGTTCTGCCGTAGTGCTTTGGCTCTGCCAGTGAAACAGCTTCTCGTTGATGGAGTAGTCGTTATACATGGTTGTGGGGGAATAGTCTTTTTCTGCCTTATTTAGCGTCACAAAGAACACATCTATTTTCTTTTCAGGCAGCCATTTCACACCTTCACGCACATTGCCGGGTGTCATGTAGTCCATAGCGATCAAAAGTTGGTCACGGGTATAGGTACAGTGCAGATCGAGCGGACAGTCAAAGCCCAAATCAACAGGCTCATCAATAAAATCGATGTTGTCAAAATTATACCAGAGAAGAGCCATCAGCTCAGCATGCATTACAGGGCTATTCGTAAGGCTATATAGATTGTCGAGCACTTCTTCACTTTTCCAGTCGTCAGCATCCTTACCCCAAATTGTGATATAAAACATTTTCAGCATCCTCTGTTCCAAGGTTGTCAACGATGCAAAATGCACATTGTCCAAGCGAGGCAAAATATCCAGTAGAAATGAAATCCAGCGGCGCGAATCAATGGTCGCAATGCGGCCAAACGACTTTGTCAAGACATCCTCTGTCGACTCCTCAAAGTCATCCAGCTTTCCGGCACGCACACACATCCGGGAAAAGGAAGAAAACTTATAAACCGCCCGAGCGTCGAGATGATAATAGTTTAAGAAACCAGCCAGCGTGAGCGGTAGGCTACTGTCCTCCTCAAAGGTCTCAATACGGGAGATGAGGCCAGCGCTATTGCTATAGGCGGCTCGAATATTGTCCAGTATATACTTGGCAGCTTTTTTTTCAAGATGTATATAGCAGCCCTTGGGCACTGATACAAAACCGTCTTTAATTTCGCGGGGTATGCCGCGGGTTGTGCCCGAGAGTAGAGCCGAAAATTTGTCCTCAAAATTGTATTTTTTATTTGCCTGACCGATAAAATCCAGTACTGTCAAACATTCTTTATCCTCGGCCAGACGCAGACCTCGGCCAAGCTGTTGCAAGAAGATGGTCAGAGACTCTGTGGGACGGAGAAACAGCACCGTATTAACCTCCGGGATATCTACGCCCTCGTTGTATATATCTACCACAAAGATGAAGCGCACATCTCCAGCAATCAACCGCTGCTTAGCCATCTTGCGTTCCTCATCCGGCGACTGCCCAGTCAAAAACATTGACGGAATACCATGCTCGCCGAAATAGTTCGACATGAATTCTGCGTGGTCAGTGGAAACACAAAAGCCCAACCCCTTCACTTCATCAATATCGGTAACGTATTTAAGCAAAGAGGATACAACCAGAGCAGCACGCCGCCTCTCAATGCCCCCGCTGA
>JAEXPO010000127.1 GCA_023446675.1 Bacillota bacterium
CACTTCCGGGACACGGCGACTTTATTCAGTTTTCCCCTAAGCTTTATTATATGTCTTGTGGGTAAATGTGGCAAGGGAAAATGAGAAACGTCACATATCTTTTTATACCTTTGCAGTTTTTATTTTAATAACGCGTCTTACACCCCAATTACAATGTCGCCATGTTATTAAAAATGCACCCAGTTATTACACCACCGAATATAAAAATCGGCGGCTTTGACTTTTACATCAAAACCACCGATATGTTACAATTTTGCCATTCATCCAACGTGTTACAATTCTATCATTTACCCACCGAGTTGCAATTCCCCATTTATCCACTGAGCTACAATTTCCCCATTTACCCACTGAGCTACAATTTCGCCATTTACTCACCAAGCTACAATTTTGCTATTTACCCAAATAGCCTGAATATTGAGTATTGAGTATTGAATTATGTTACTAAATTCTTAAATTCTTAAATGTAATTAAACGCCATTAAATATTATCAAACGATATAAAATCTCCTGCAAGGGCCCTCCGCAAGTGCGTTTAGCCCATTATTCTGCTTCCAGTCTCTTAAGCGAAAAACCACACAGAACAGCCGCAACCGCAAAAATAGCAATCAAAGGCCACAGGTTGCCGAAAGAAAAACCATTGTCTGTCATCAATTGATATCCCCAAGCCGCAGGGAATATTTTTCCTGCGTTCACAAAAAGCCGTGGGAGCAAATTGATACGAAACATAATTCCCGATAGCATAATGGATGGCAAAAAGATAAGCTGTGAAATCATGGTGAGCTTTGCCTGGTTTTTTACCGCCAGCCCTAAGACGCTTCCAATACTTAAAGATACCGCAATAAAGATCGCCAGGGAGCCAAAGTATGACGGCAGACTTGCCGGAACGGTTGCATCAAAAGCCATTGGGGCGATTAGGCATATGATCCCACTCATAATCATGAGGTGGATAAACGCCGATAAAAACGTCGTAACCAAGCCCAGATACAAGGGCACCCCATTGGCCTTGTATACCTTCTTTATATCACTTGCGTATATCTCTACAAGGGAAGGGGGCAAGCCTATCAGCGCACCCATGGATACGCCCATTATAGTCATGGATTGTATGAGCGTATACCTGGCATCCGGGTTTACGGATGTAAAGATCCCACCCATAATGGCAAAAAATAAAAGGGGAACAACATAACAGGTAATCAGCAGCGCCTTGCTGCGTATATCCAGCTTCCACTGCAATGCGACTCCATACAAAAAAGCACTCATTGGCCATTCCCCCTTGCTATATCAATAAAATGCTGTTCAAGCGTTCCTCTGTCTATCTTTATGTCCAACACTGCAATTCCCCTTTGCTTGTAGCTTTCAAGCAAGGTTAGCATGGTATCCCCGATGTTGTCGGCTTCAAAGCTTTCATTGCCTTCATCGGTCTCTATGTGAAGAGTATAGCGCTTGCCAATTTTTGCGGTCAGCTCTGAGACAGTACCCAAAAAGATAATGTCGCCGCAACTTAAAATAGCAATGCGGTCGCACAGGCTTTCAACCTCGGCCATATCGTGGCTGGCTAAAAAGATTGTTTTTCCTGACGCTTTCAGCTTGCGGATTTGGTCATGAAGCGCGATTCTGCCTTCAACGTCAAGCCCGGCGGTGGGTTCGTCAAGAAAAACAATCTCCGGGTCGCTGATTAAGGCTAGTGCAAGGTGCAAACGCCGCTTTTGCCCCATGGACATATTGGTGTACTGCTTTTTTGCCAGCTCTTTAACCCCAAGGGCGTCAAGCATGGATTCGTCTATTTTTGTTTTGTTCCACTTTGAAAACAACTGCACGGCTTCCATGGCCTTAATATGGGAAGGAAGAGAGGCCGATTGCAGTTGAATTCCCCTTTTTCCATTCACCGTAATACTGCCGCCATCATGCCGCCGCAAGCCCTCGATACATTCAAGAATTGTGGTCTTACCGGCGCCGTTAACGCCGAGCAATGCGAAAATCTCACCTTTGTTAACATTAAAGGTCACGCCCTTCAGTACAGTATGATTGCCATAGCTTTTCTTTAGCCCGTCAATCTGTATGGCATAATTCATTTTGACACCTCCTCAAACGGATTACGTCCCAGCTTTGTGAAATAGGCATCCAAAGCAGGTTCTATAAAGGCATTGGCAAGCTCTTGCTTTTCCTTCCAGCCATTATCCGGGCCAGCAAAGCTTGCAGCCTCCATAAGCTTTGGCAGCATGCTCGTATCACCGTCTGTAAATTTCATAACCATATTCCAAAATAATTTGACAAAATCCTGCCCTTTATCACTTTCAGGCGAAACCCCCTCCTTAAGAAGCATTATGGCCTCCTCGCGCAATCGTAAGAAAGTGGACATCATATCCAAGCCGCTATCCATGTCGAAGCGGCTGCGAATATAATCCAGTGTTTTATCGTCAAAATGCTTGATAAGCCAGTAGAACTCATTTTTCATTTGCAGATTTACGACTATATCTGCGTATTTTTTGAAATTCACCGATTGCATTTGCAGTACTTCCGCTTTCAGAATTTCGATGGCTCTTAAGGATTCCGATAGTGTTTCCATCTTTTCCCTTATAGCGGCTGCGTGTTCTGTAAGTGCGCTGGCAACATCTGCAGGGGTGTCAAGTGAGATTAGGCGATTCTTTATGTCATCAATTGAAAAACCAAGATGCTTCATTGACAAAATTTGATGGAGCTTAATCACATCCTTGTCTGTATAAAGCCTGCGGCCGCCTTCACTCTCTGCCGATGGTGAAAACAAACCTTCCTTGTCGTAATATTGCAAGGCGCGGACGGTAACGCCCATTTTCTTTGCTACCTCACCCGTTGTCATATACCCTTGCGGTATGCCTTTATTTTTCCCCATCCTTCTCACCTCCTGCTGATACTCCTGCTGATACTCCTGCTGATATTCCTTCAGATAGGCCTTATAATACTTCCGCTGCTGCTCCTGTTGATACCGCTTTAGCTGCTCCTTGCGAATGCTTCTGTTGTCATTATAATTCATTACGTTGCGTCACAAGCAAGAGGCTTTTACATTTCTTTGTACATTTTAAACGTCCGTATAGCGAAATGTTCTTAATGCCAATATCAGCGTAACGATCGCCACCACTGCTACAAGGCCCAAATCTGCTAAATAGCTGAACCATGCTAAATCAAGGGCATTGCGCAAGCCATTGACAAACCACTGAAAAGGATTAAATCGGTTCATTGCTTGGAGAAATTCGGGAGCGTTGTTCAGGGAGTAGAAAGCACTGCTGCTGAACAATATTGGCATGGTAATACTATTTGTTAAAATGCTCACATTGTTTTCTGTGCGGCTTAGGCTTGCTATAAAAAAGCTGAAGAAAACATACCCCACAGTTGCAATAATAATCAGGGGTATTAAGGCAAAAAAAGACTTCACAGAGACATTTATTTTTAATACAAGAATCCCCGACAGTAACACAAGCATGGCACATAGAAATGAAATCACAGTCCAAGCTCCCGATATACTGCACACGTATTTCCAAAGCGGCATGGGTGTTACTCGCAGAAGATTGTATACGCCTCTGCGGCGCTGTGTCAGAATAGCAAACGATGTTGTCGTAAATGAGTAGAACAGGATACTTACAGCTATCATGCCGGTTAAAATATGTTCAGGATAATCCGGAGATTTTATAAAAACGCCCAATCCAATGGCTCCACCGATTGGCAGTAAGATAGACCATACAAGTAAAAAAGGATCCCGGCTTGCAGATTTAAACGTAAGGTTGAATAGGGTTTTCATTTTATTGCCTCCCTTCTTGTGTGCTGTCCGTCAATTCAAGATACAAGCCTTCAAGATTTTCTGCGTGATATTGCTTCAAGAGATTCCCAGGCTCGCCTTGAGCAACAATTAGCCCCTCGTGCATTAAAATAACTCGGTCGGCAATGCGGGATACTTCTTCCATGTCATGTGATGAAAAGAGGACGGTTACGTTATTTTCTGCCAGTCGCTCTATCATAGCTCTTACTTCGTGCCGGGCACGGGGATCAAGTCCCGCCGCTGGCTCGTCAAGTATAATAAGGTCTGGATTGTGGAGTGTGGTAACGGCAATGGCAAGCCTTTTTTGCTGTCCTCCTGACAGGCGTGAAGCAAGTGTTTTCTTAGCTTCCTGTAAATTGCATTCCTCCAGCTTGGCCTGAATTTGATCCTTATCCATTCGCACGTTGTATAAGGCTGCAAAAATCCTTAAATTTTCTTCGGTGCTATAACCCTCAAAGAAGGGGGCGGCTTGCAGCTGAACGCCTATATGTGCCTTGTAATCTTCCCTCCAGCGTGTAATTGTTCCGGTATCCGGCGGTAATATTCCTAAGAGCATTGCCAGCGTGGTCGATTTTCCGGCTCCATTGGTTCCAATCAAAGCCAGAATTTCACCTTGCCGAATTTCTAAATCAATCCCTTTTACCACCTCTCGTTTGTGAAATTGCTTTCGTATACCTGTCGCTTCCATCAAATTCATTTTCAAACCTCCACTTGATTAATGTTGTTTATTCAACTTTGAGTATTCGGGGATTTTTTTCTCCCTCTGTTATGAG
>JAEXPO010000129.1 GCA_023446675.1 Bacillota bacterium
CTTTACTGTACCGTTATTCATTGGGTACCTCCATAAAAAAATTATTTTGTACCCAAAAAAAACGAAACTCACACATCAGGGAAATCATTAACCAACAATGATTCGCAAAACATGTGAGAACTAACCAATCATCTTGAATACGTCTTTATTTTAGCTCATAATTCAATAATCGTCAACCCCAAAATTTCCCAATATGCTTGTTGAACCATAGATTCCGTATGAAAAACCATTTATTTTTACCTTTGAGGCCTAAAAGCTCAAACGCTTCTTCGTGAACCCCGCGGCATAAGGCCGAAAAAAACCAGGCCAAGACCGGCTAATGCGTACAAACCTCTTTCCAGCAAAAAAGACATTGGAATAATAAACAAAGGCTCTCCCTGTGGGCCATCCGGGAGCGTAAGGGGAAAGCTTTGATAAAATGCGGATCCAAACAGGTCCAGTTTATTTAAACCAGGAATTTGACCTATAAGCAGTAAAAGAATCATAATTCCGTATAACACCGTTATGTGGATACGCCCTGATAAAATGCCCAAGCCAAGTACAAAAAGCATGGAGGGTAAAAGAGTAAGTGCAATGGGCACCAGGAAATGGCTAAATGCGATAAACTGAAAAACACTGGCGAAAAAGACCAGGCTGATGACTATCACAATCCCGCAGAGCAGGATAAAGCCTGTAACCATGGCCAGGCAGCGTACCAAAAAGTAACGCGCTGAGGACATGGGTGTTGCCTTTATAAGAACCTGGACTTTTTTTTCGTTTCGGGTATAAAGAAAGGAGACGAAGAAAAGCAAGGTGATTGACAAAAGGGGCAAAACCTGGGATAAGAACCAACTGTAGCTCCAACCGGAAAAGGGCGCCGTATTGGCAGTGCCAAGGATAATTTCTCCTCCCAAAACGGAATAGGTGTAAATGCCCGTAATGATGAGCAAGGAAAAAAAGAACTTATTGAAAAGCAGCCTGCCCAATTCATACTTTAATACTTTATTCAAGCTCAAGCGCCTCCTTTGTCAAGCCGCATGCGGCCAAAAATTCATTATAGGTAAGAACAGGATTCATTGACTCCACTTTTTGCTTATACAGGTCCCCCATAATCTCATCCATTCTATCCTCCCCTCCTACCAGCTCTGCTGCCTTGAGGATTTTTAAGGGCATAACACAGTAGGCTTTCGCCTGCCGCTCACTGCTTGTAATTCGTGACGCGTATTGTTCAGGAAGTATTTCCATATATTGGGGGTTTCTGTGATAGAAATTCCGTTTCATATTTTCCACAGCCTGTTCCCATACGGCGACATAGTTCTCCCTGGCGTACTGCTCACCAAATTTTTCTTTCATAATGCGATAGGTTGTATAAACAGTGAAGCCCTCCGAGGTCCATTCCGGGTCTCCGGCAAGGTCATATTCCCCTTCAAAGCCAACGCCCAAGCCTCCCCACCACTGATGAACAATCTCATGAGCCATAACCTCCTGACCCGACGCTCCACGCAAGGGGTCGTTCAGCGTGTCTTCCGCAAAGGTTGTTTCTCCGAACACACTCATCCCATCACTGGCATACCCGCCAAACATCGTGGCGGAAAGCTGGAGCAGCGTAAGCTTCTGATCCACGCTCATTCGAATTGGACCATATTTCTCCGTGCAAAAATCCAATACCTCCCTGAGAGCACCTGTAACGTTATACTTATCCATGGTTTGCTTATTGTTTCGGGCGTAGTAAAAATCAGTCTCTGTCTCACCGGCAATAATAGTCTCATGCGCATAGTCGGCGGCGTACAGGTAAACCATAGAGTGTTTCCCCCGGTCAAGATACCATGTCTTTGTTCCGTCGCCATTGTCGCTCAGTAACTGCACGCTGCCTTCCATTACAAGGGGCGTCATGGAATCCGGCAAAATCACATTGGCTGTATTTGTCATTTGATTGCTCCAGGTAGCGTTAACAAGAGGGGCAAAGGATGCCACTGTGAGATTAACAAACCGGCTGCTAATCTCATTGCCAGTCAAAGCTGATGCCGAATTGCTCCAAATTTGAGGATAACCTTCGTACGTCACTACCAGCTCAACATTACGTCTGGCCGGCAAATTAAAGGTAATAAGCTTGGTTGAGTACAAATCATTGTTTAAATCAGTAAATGAAAGAGGCCAGCCGTTGCCTGTAATGGATTTTACGGTGTACCCGCAATCAATTTCAAGGAAGCACTCAACCCTTTTATTCAGTATGCTCGTAAGCTGATAGGTAGTCGTTCCGTGCTGTGTTCCGGTAATGACATCGGGCTTTGCCTCTGTAAATATAGAGTTTATAGTGACACCCAGGCTCGACACATCGTGGTTGCCATATTCCAGGGGGGCATGGTTAATAAAAGGCTGACCCAAATAAAGAAAAACGGCAAAGCCTATACACATGGCGGCGGTTAGGGGACGATAAAGCCGTTTGGCGTTTGCAAGAAACGAGCCGGGTATTCCCTTCCCATACCTTCTTATACATAGACCGGACAGCAGGCATAAACCCGCCAGCATAAACAGCCAAAAAAGCCGGTTGTAAAACACCGTACGCAAAACAGGCACATTGGAGAAGCCATCCGAGTAGACAGGGATATTGGGATTAATCCATCTGAGAATAAAATCCCGCTGCAAAAAGCTTCCAAAACAGGTCAAGGCACATATCACAAGAAGGATGACGCTTAAATCCACACGATAAGTGATGCGGTAAAACAAAGTGGCAAACAGCACCCCCAGCCATAAAGCGGGAAGCAGCACTATCAAGTAGCTGGCAAAATAGGTGGACGCTCCGAACAGATGCCCCATTTTGAAAGCGGTAAAGGGCAGGTATACTATGGTGATAAGAAATCCTGTGCAGGCAGAGGCAATGAGCAGGGCCATGAGCTTTGCCGTGTTCAGGCTAATGGGCGATACAACTGAGTCCGCAAGCTCACTTAAATTGTTTTTACGAATCCTGTCCAGCTCATAAAGCGTTAAAAGTGCAAAAAGTACCGCTCCGCCTAAAGCGCCAGCCAAAACC
>JAEXPO010000222.1 GCA_023446675.1 Bacillota bacterium
GAATATATAATGGGAATGATTATTAATATTTTAACAAATCATTGCCTACATAAAGAAAGGAGTACCAGGAATGGCAAAAAAGGCAGTAATTGTGGGAGCAGGCTACGCCGGCATTGAAGCGGCGTTAACGCTTAATAAGAAAAACAGGAAAGAAGACCTGGAAATCACTCTCATCGACAAAAACGATTACCACACGCTTCTGACGGAGCTTCATGAGGTGGCCGGAAACAGGGTATCGGAGGAGGCTGTAAGAATATCGCTTAAAAGCATCTTCAAATATACTCGTGTCAATCTGGTTATGGATGAGATTAAAAACTTCGACTTTGAGAACAACAGGATCTCTTCCGACAAAAACGTTTATGAATACGATTATCTGGTTCTTGCCATGGGTAGCTCCCCCAACTATTTTGGTATTCCGGGCCTTAAGGAGAACTCTTTTACTTTATGGTCCTTTGAGGATGCCATCCGTATTCGTGAGCATATTAAAAAATGCTTTGTTCTTGCCTCGCAGGAAAAGGACACCGCCGTTCGTAAAAGGCTTCTTACCTTCCTGGTGGCCGGCGCAGGCTTTACCGGCATTGAAATGATAGGCGAGCTGGCTCACTGGAGCAAATCCCTGTGCCGTGAATACGGCCTGGATCGCAAGGAAGTGCGCCTTGTTGTTGTCGATATGTTACCCCGTATCCTTAATAATCTGGATGAAAAGAACTCCAACAAGGCTCACCGTTACCTTGAAAAGAAGCTGGGTGTGGAGCTTATTCTCAAATCCTGCATTAATGAGGTTACTGAAAAGAGCGTTCTTACCTGTGACGGTGAAATTGAAGCCGGAACAGTAATCTGGGCCGCGGGCATAAAGGCTTCCGACGATACGGATTCCCTTGCTTTAGAGAAGGTTGGCGGTCAAAAGCGCCTTTCAGTAGACGAATATTGCCGTACCCAATATAAAAATGTTTACTCCGTGGGCGATCTTGGAGCTCTTGCAGGCAAGGACGGCCGTCCCTACCCTGCCATGGTTGAAAACGCCCTTCAAACAGCTGAGGGTGCAGCCCACAATATTACCAACCAAATTCGCGGCAAAGAGCTTGAAAAGGTATCCGTAACCTTTCACGGCACCATGGTAAGCGTCGGTAATTATTTCGCCGTATCTGAGATAATGGGGAAAAGCCTTCCCGTTTGGTTGTCCATTCTCATGAAATTCCTGGTAAACATTCATTATCTTTGGGAGATTACAGGCTTCAGAGGTATTTCGCGCTATCTTTATCATGAGCTTCTGGAGCGCAGGCACAGACGACTCCTTTTGGAGCAGCACTGGTCAACCCGTGTACAAGCCTGGTGGCTTCTCCCCCTTCGCCTGTTCCTTGGCGGCATGTGGCTTTATGAAGGCATTGTCAAGGTTACCGAAGGCTGGTTCACCTCACCGAAGCTGGCAGGATTTTTGGGCTTCTCTTCCGATGCGTCCAGCGCGGCAACTTCCGCAGCAGCCTATGTGTCACGTATTGATACCCCCGTTGAAATAAAAACCGGCATCCTAAACTTCTTCATGGGTTCGGAAAGCCGCCTCGTAGAAGGTGTTACCATATCCTCCGAGCATTTTGCCAGGGTTGAGCTATTTCATTTTGGTGATTTCAATTTGGTTCCCTGGTTCCTCCAAAACGTGGTGCTGGCTTCCGACGGTGTGGCCATGTTCTTTCAGGTACTGGTAGTTATTCTTGAGCTTCTCATAGGCCTCCTTATCTTGGGCGGTGCGTTTAATTTTGTCGGATCCGTTATTTCACTTGGCCTTCTGACAATGTTTATCACCTCTACCGGTCTTTATGAAAAAAGCTGGTGGATGCTGTTTGCCTCTATTGCCGTTATGGGCGGAGCAGGCAGGGCCTTTGGATTGGACTACTATTTAATCCCCTATTTGAATAATGTATGGGAGAACCTCTGGAAAAACGGCAAGCTGCGCCTCTTCTTTAAAAGAAGCATGGACCATTTTGACTGAGCCTCCTGTTCCTTTGTATCATTTGTTTATTAGTTTCGGGAGGTTACAGCTTTGTGGGATAATTACCCCGAGATTCAGGCTGAGCTGGCAGCGTTTGAAGATTATTTAAAGGGCAAACTAGCTAATAGAATTGAGTTTTTGCGTACTGCAACACAGGGGATTGTTTTCTCCGGAGGCAAAAGACTTCGGCCTGCATTTACCATTCTGTCTGCTATGCAGGGCCATTACTCAAGAGAAAAAGTATTCCCCGCTGCCGCATCGGTTGAAATATTACATGCCGCAACCCTGGTGCATGACGATATCATCGACAATGCAAAAACAAGAAGAGGACAATTGACCGTTTCGGAAAAGCACAGTGTTAATTTGGCCGTTTATACGGGTGATTACCTGCTGGCAAAGTCCTTAAGCCTGCTTGTCGAAACCGGTCTTCAGCCGGAAAGGCTGGAGCTGGTTTCAAAGGCCATAACACAGCTTTGCGAGGGCGAGGTGGAGCAATACCTGGGAAAATACGAGCTGACCACCGTTAATCACTACCTCAAGCGGATTATCCGCAAAACGGGCATACTCTTTTCTGTTTCCTGTGCCCTTGGGGCAAGAGCAGGAGGCTTGAACGATGAGTACACACGGCTTTTAACCCGCTTTGGAATCAGCTTTGGCGCTGCCTTCCAAATAAGGGACGATCTTCTGGATATTTTGTCCGATGAACGAACGGAAGGCAAGCCTGTTTTTAATGACCTTAAAGAAGGTATTGCAACCCTTCCCGTTATCATGTCGGCTCAGAGAAATCCTGAGATCCGGAAAAATGTGGAAGAGCTTTTCGAAGGAACCGGCGATATCCTTTCCATTGTACGATCTGTTACCAGCTCCGGCGGTGTTCGCGAATCGGAGAAGCTCAAGCAAAAGTACACGGATAAATGTCGCGGCTATTTAAAAAAGCTTACACCAAGTCCTTACACAGGTGCCCTGAGTGATATCGTCGATTGGCTTTAAGGCCTGTCGCCGCTTCATTCTTAGCATAAAATAGACTACATTATAGGAGAGGATAGTATGAAGAAAGTTCTCGCACTCACCCTCGTAGCCGTTCTGCTGGCAGGCTGCGGAGCCACATCCGTTAAAACCGGTCTTGGCCATGTTATCTCCATTAAGAGCTCAAAGGATGCAACGGCGGAAGCTGCCGGCGCCGCCCAGGTTGACACGGTTATGGCTGCTGTTACCTTTGACTCTGCCGGAAAAATCCTTGGCGTTGAAATTGACAATGCCCAGGTTGTGGTGAATTTCGACACTACCGGTAAAGTTACTTCCAACCTCGACGAGGCCCCTAAGACCAAGGTTGAAAAAGGCGATGATTACGGAATGAAGAAGAATTCCGGTATCGGCAGAGAGTGGTATGAGCAAATCAACGCTCTTGAAGAGTGGATGATTGGCAAGACAGTGGATCAGGTTAACGCCATGAAAACCACCGTCAAAGATGAAAGCCATCCTGCAGTACCCGCAGAATCCGACTTAACCTCCAAGGTTACCATTTCTGTTCAGGATTACCAGGCAGCTGTAGCAGAGGCTCTTAAGAACACAAGATAATCGGCTACATACGTTTTTCAGGGAACCCCTTGCAGTAAGGGGTTCCCTGTTCATTGGCAGCCCTTTGCGTAAGCAAATCCGGCTAAAAGCTCGGGGTGCGCTGCCCCCGGGCTTTTGATTGTAAAGCAACTATGTTCCCGGGCTGGTCGGATGCATAGCCTGCCTGCTCGACCATGCATCCGAGGGACCCGCTCGCAAGCTATGCTTGGGTGGGGTTCTTATTTATATCAAATACGAATTAACTCTAATAAAGAATACAGAGGTGAACCCATGGTGAGGAAATCTTTCCTCCGGCTGCTTCCCTTTTTGCTGGCTATTGCACTTATTACAGGCTGCTCCCAGGCCCCTGCTTCTTCCTATACAAAATATTCCTATGAATTCATGGGTGTATTCGATACGGTTATGCAGATTGTAGGCTACAGCAAAACTCAGGATGAATTTGATGAAATGTGCCGCCAGGCCGAAGCCCGTTTTCTGGAGCTTAGCCGGCTTTACGATATTTATTTGGATTATGAAGGATTAAACAATATAAAAGCCATCAATGACAACGCCGGAAAATCCCCTGTTGCGGTTGAACAGGAAATAATAGATCTGCTTCTCTTCTCAAAGGAATGGTATGCTAAAACCAACGGCACCTGTAATATTGCACTTGGGGCTGTACTGAGGATATGGC
>JAEXPO010000248.1 GCA_023446675.1 Bacillota bacterium
CCTTTTAGGCAGCTGGATTCTCTATTTTGTAGGGCGATTTGGTGGTGAAATTGTAATATCCAAATACATTCAAAAGTTTCCTAAGCATAAGCCTATCATAGAAAATACCATAGAACGCATACGCAGCAAGGGTGGGTGGGGCGTTTTTGTGGGTAAGCTTGTACCCATGGTGCGAACCATCATTTCCATACCCGCCGGTGTACTCAAAATGGATTTTCTTAGCTATACGCTGTTCTCCACTCTTGGCATTATCATCTGGAATACGGTTTTCGTGGGTGCAGGCTATGTTTTCGGCGATGCTGTCTTTAAAATTCTCAAAATTACTGTGAATTGACATTGCCCAGGTATATCATTATTATTGTAATAGAATGCTGAGGGTGGTTTTTGGATGTCTGCTTCCGTTATTTTTTACGTTAGAAAGGTTTTGGGTTAAAAAACATTAGAAATTGAACAATAACATTACCTTAGGAGGAAGAGTCATGAGAATCGCCATGCTGACGAATAACTATAAGCCTTATGTAGGCGGTGTGCCCATATCCATTGAACGTCTGGCAGACGGCCTCAGAGCTTTAAATCACGAAGTTTATATTTTTGCCCCAAGTTATGGCAACGAAAAGGAAGAACCCTTTGTAATCCGCTATAAGGGCCGAAAAAAACGTTTAAAGGGGGAATTTATAGTTCCCTATCTTTTTGAGAATACCATTGAAAAAACCTTTTCGTCCCTGGCCTTTGACGTTATCCATGTGCATCATCCCATGATGATGGGCTACACTGCCCAATACCTGGGTAAGAAATACGATATTCCCGTGGTCTTTACCTACCACACCCGATATGAGCAATACCTGCATTATCTTGCTCCCTTTGAAAAAATTCAGAAATACTGCAATAAGGGAAAGCATCCCCGTGTTAAAACACTTGTAAAGAAGCTGTTGTGGGATGGGGGAGAAAAGTTGATTACGGTGCACAATCGTATTTTCACCAACCAATGTGATTTGGTTTTTGCGCCAACCCCCAGTATGAAAAAATACCTGGAGGATCACGGGACGATTAATGTAGAGGTTATGCCCACCGGTATTTCCCACAGGGATTTTGAGTTTGATCCTCTTAAGGCCCAGGAAATAAGGGAAAAGTTCAGAAAAAGCGATACACACCTTTTTTGCAGTGTTTCACGGCTTGAAAAGGAGAAAAACATTGATTTTATCCTGGAGGGCATGCGTCTTTACAAGGAGCGAAAAGGAAACGGCTTCAAGCTTTTGCTTATAGGCGACGGGTCCTACAGGCCCGAGCTTGAAAAAAGAGTGGAAGAACTGGGGCTGGCGGGGAATATCGTCTTTTTAGGAAGAATTCCTCATGATGACATTGGGGATTATTATCATGCCTCGGATCTTTTTGTATTTGCCTCGGAATCGGAAACCCAGGGCATTGTTCTTTTAGAAGCGATGGCGTCGGGACTTCCTGTGGTCGCCGTTACCGCCAGCGGTGTTTCGGATGTGGTTGAGGACGGTGTCAACGGCTATGTGACGGATAAGGATCCGGAGCTTTGGGAGCAAAGGATAGAGCAGGCTGTTTCAAATAGGGGAATTTACGAAAAAATGCGCCTCCAGGCGCTTAAAAAGGCCCGCCAGTATTTATCGGACACCATAGCTACCCATGCCCTGCGCAGCTATCAATACGTTCTATTTTTACAAGGGATGGAAAAGATTCATGAAACTAAAAAAGACGACTCCTTCAAAAAATCACACTATGATTGGAAAAATATTTCTTAGTTATTTAAAATTTGTTGCGAAAACCGGGAATTTAGAGATAACCGGGGCTGAAAAAATAAGCCCCAATTGTGTTTTTGGCTATTGGCACGGTGACAGCGTGAGCATGCAGCTGGTGCTGCAGAAGCTGTCAGGGAGCTTTAATAATGTAAAGGTCATTGTTACGGCAGACACCCGCGGGGATGTCCTTGAGTACATTATAGAAAGCTTTGGTGCCACTACGCTTCGCCTTCCTGACGGACTGAAAATAAAACCCTTTTTCAAGGAATTGAAGGAGGAAAGCCGCAGCGGCGGCAGTATTCTGGCTACCGCCCTGGATGGTCCGGTAGGCCCTCTGCATGAACCCAAAAAGCTTCTCTTTCTCCTTGCATCGGAGGCTGAGAAGGATTTATTATATATTCGCTTCTCCTATAAACGTATTCTCCGAATTAACCGGAGATGGGACAAATACGTTATTCCTCTTCCGTTTTGCTCAATAAAGGGAGAGATCGAAACCTTGGGAAGGGTCGAAAAAGTGCATTTAAGAGAATTTGAGGAGTATAAGAAAAAACTTCTTTATTAATGCAAGCCTTTAGTCTTATAATAGTAAAAAGGTTTTGCTTTGTTGAAGCTTGTTAATAAAACCACAAACGGAAAGCAGGATATATGAAAGGGAACATACCCCTCGCAGGCCTCCTTAAAAGGAACCTATGCGAGTCGGGCGGGCCGGAACCGCCGGGGGGCGGAGCCCCTCATAATGATAAACAGGAATACAGGGAGTGCCGTAAAACGTAAAAGCGTTTTGCGGCACTCCTTTTCTTTTGCACTTTAACAAGATGAAGTGGAGGAAGCTGACTATGAATCTATCAGATTTTAAAGAAAGCCCGGCAAAGGAAATGGCTAAGGAAAAGGCTAAAGAAAAGGTGAGGCCCGAAATGAATGGGCAGCGTCTAAATGCCAATCTAAGCGCTCTTTCCCAAATAGGAAGGAATGAGGCCGGAGGCATCGACCGGGCACTTGGAAGCCCGGCGGAGAGAGAAGCCCGGAGCTGGCTAAAGGCATACTGGGAAGAAAAGCTTGAGCTTCAGGTTCGGGTGGACGGAAGCGCCAACCTGTGGGTCCGGCTGGCGGGAAGCGAAAACCTTCCTCCCATTGTGACCGGCTCTCACCATGACACTGTTCCCAATGGCGGCAAATTTGACGGCGCGCTGGGAGTGCTGGCGGCAACTGAGATTTTGGAAACACTGATTGAAAAGGGTATCCAAACCCGCCATCCCATTGAGCTTGTTTCCTTTACGGGTGAAGAGCCCAATCCCTACCAGGTGTCCACTCTGGGCAGCAAGGCGATAACGGGAAAAATGTGTGGGGATAAGCTGCTGGCCTTAAAAAACAGCCTGGACGGCTCAAGCCTTCAGGAAGAAATTCTGGCCCTGGGCGGCGATTTAAGCCGGGAGGATTTGGTTCTTAATAAAAACACCCTGGCAGCCTTTGTTGAGCTTCATATTGAGCAGGGAAGACGGCTTCTGGAGAAAAACCTGTCCCTTGCCGCCGTTTCTCAAATTACAGGTATCTACCGGGAAAGCATTCTAATTAAAGGTGAAGCCAACCATGCGGGCACCACCCGGATGACGGACAGGCACGATGCCTATCTGGCAGCCTGCCGGTTCAGTCTGGCTTTTGAGTCCCTTTTAAAGGAAGTATCCCAAGAGGACGGCAGGAATACGGTGGGTACCATCGGGTATGTTAAGGTCACACCAAATTCGGCTAATATCATCCCCGGAGAGACAGAGCTCATTCTGGAGCTTCGAAGTGTGGCAAAGGAAAGCCGTGAAAGGGTTCTGGCGGGCCTGCACCAGGCTCAGGCCGAAATTGAAGGGAATAGAGGCGTTACATTTGAAAGAAAGGTAATACTGGATCAGCCTCCTGTTACTTTGGATCCGGGAGTTTTAAGTAGCACCAATGAGGTGCTTTGGGAAATGGGAGAGGTTATGCCGCCCCTGGTCAGTATGGCAGGGCATGACGCCGCCCATATTCAATCCATTGCACCCACCGGCATGCTGTTTGTAAGAAGCAGGGACGGCAAAAGCCATTGCCCGGAGGAATACACCAAAGATGAAGATGTTATAAAAGCGGCCAATGCGCTGCTTCAAATAATTCTTAAACTGGATAAGGAGCTGGACTGAATGAATGCCAAGGAGACAGAAACACGAATTGACGCCATAAGACCGGAAACACGAATGAACGCACCGCAAAAAGAAACACGTATTTATGCCCCACGGTACCTTTATGTCAACGAGGTTTTTGAAGAAAGCTACGCCCTCGTAACAGTCAAAGGGCTTATTGAAAAGACAGGGCCACTGGATAACATAATTAAAAGCTTTCCTCACGCTCCTGTAGAGTACCTGAGGGACGAGGTCATTGTGCCCGGGACAGTGAATGTGCACAATCACAGCTTTCAAAGCCTGCTTCGGGGCCTCTGCTGCGACCGGCCCTTTCTGGAGTGGCGTGATAACGCACTTTACCGCTATTCCCCAAGATTAACCCGGGAGCATATCTACGGAGGCGCCCTCTTTGCCTTTGGCGAAATGATGAAATGCGGCGTTACCACGGTGTGCGACTTTTTTTACCTTCATAATTTCGGCCTGGAAAGCGATGAAATGATTATCCGGGCGGCCAGGGATATCGGCATCCGCCTGGTGCTGGCCCGTACCCTTTACGATTGGCCGGGAGCCCCTGTGGGCTACCGGGAAACGGTAAGCCTGGCGGTTTCAAATACCCGTCAGCTGGCCCTTTCCTTAAAAGGAGACCCCCAGGTTTCGGTTGTGCCTGCACCACACAGCCTTCATGCTGCAACACCGGAAATGATACAGGCAGGTCACAGCCTGGCAAGAGAGCTTGGCACCCGTTTTCACATTCATGTGGCTGAGGAGCCCTTTGAGGTGGAGGAATGCAAGGCGGCCCACGGAGGCCTTACCACCATTGAAGCCCTTGATAAGCTGGGAGTGGTGGATGAATCCATGGTGATGGTTCACGGCGTTTACTTAAAGCCCTCGGAAATCGAGCTGTTTGGCGCCAGAAAGGGAAGCCTGGCTTATTGCCCCTCCAGCAACATGTTTCTGGCCGACGGCATAACGGATATTGTGGCTATGGAACGGGCCGGGGTGACCATTGGTCTTGGAAGCGACGGCGCCTGCAGTAATAACCGCAACAGTGTTTTTGAAGAAATGCGTATGGCACCCCTTTTGCAGAAGGCAAAAACCTGTGATGCCATGTGTGTCAATTACCAACAGGCCTTTCGTATGGGAACGGAAAACGGAGGCCGCATACTGGATTTACCTGTGGGACGGCTGGAGGAGGGCATGAAGGCTGATTTTACAGCTATCAGTGTCAACGATCTTTCCATGCAGCCCATCTCATCCTCAAGGGAACAGCTCCTTCCTAATATTGTGTACGCCATGCAGCCCACAGCTATAAAGAAGGTGGTCGTAGGCGGTATTGCCACCGTAGAAAACGGAAGGCTGCAAACCGTTTCAGAGGAGAAGATAGTGGAACGGATCGGCCGGATTATGAAGGAGATCGAATGACAGGAACCGGGTTAAGAAGGAAGTTGTAGCAAATGAACCGGATTATGAGGGAGATCGAATAAAATGAACCGGGTTAAGAAGGAGTTTGAAGGATATGAAAAAGACCTATGTGCTAAACGC
>JAEXPO010000310.1 GCA_023446675.1 Bacillota bacterium
TGTAGGAAAAGATGGAGTCGCCGTAGACGTTTTTAAAGCATCTTTTCATTGCCGTCATGGGAAAATCAAAGCGCCGGGAAAGCTCCTCCAGCGTGTAATGCTTGTCAAGGCGGCTTATCATAAAGTGATGAAGGGCCTTTGCCTTTTCCACATGGCTTTTATAAAAATAGGGGCGCTCGTCCCCGCCCGCTGGAAGCTCAAGGGCGTCAAGGTAGAGGAGCAGCTCCAGAACCTTAACCCTGAAATAGGCTAAACGAATATGGCCGGGAACCGTGTACAGCTCTGAAAAGATACGCTCCAGCCCGGATTCGTTGTGCATGATAAAAATGGGCTTTCCGTTCAGGTACTTTCTTTTGAGGGCGTAAAGATCCACAGGAAATTCATAAACCAGCCGTGACAGGGATTGAACCGCCTCCTCCAAAACAAAGGACAGGCATATGCCGTGATAATGCCGAAGGGGAAATTCCACATGGCTGTTGCCGGTATTGCCCGTGTCAAAGGTAAAATCCCCGGCTCCCAGATAAAGATAGGCTCCGCCGGGAACCTCCTGCTCCAGCCGGCCCTCACGGCAGTGATTGACGTTAAACATAGCCACCTCCGCCTGAAAGCGGGACTCGCAGCTAGCCATGTGAAAGTCGTTGTACATGAGGCGGATGCCGGGAAAAACAGTGTAGGAGCTCATCATGCCTTCACCGGTTTCATTTTTGGCCTTAATGATCTGGCAACCCTCGTCCTCCGCCAGAATGGTTACAAGGGTTCCGTCAAACAGCTGTTTACTCAAGGAAGTCATTTTCTCCATGAACACCTCCTGCTTGTGTCCTGTCAAAAAAGGCAAGCATCCGTTCCATACCCTTTCCGGTTAAGGGGTATTGCTCCCTGACACGGCCCTTCTCAAAATGCAGAGCCCATGTGCAGCACCCCGCAAGGAACTCCGGATCATGGCTGATAATGAGGATGGTTTTGCCCATTTCACGGAGCTTTTGAACAGTGGCGGAAACCTTCAGCATGTGCTGCCTGTCAAGGCCGCTGGTGGGTTCGTCCAGCACCAGAATAGGGCGGTGGGATACCACGGCTCCGGCTATGGCAACCCGCTGCTTCTGCCCTCCGGAAAGGGACATGGGATGGCGGTTTATAACCCCCTCAAGATTCATCTGAACCAGGGCCTCCTTCGCCATGCTTTCATCCCCCTGGGGAGTGCTCAGCAAAACCTCCTGCCACACGCTTTCTGTAAACAGCTGGTGGTTTACGTCCTGCATGACCATGCAGGCGTATTTGCCGCAGGCTTTAATAGAAAGCCGCTTTCCGTCCAGCAGGACCTCACCTGTACACCTTTTGACAAGTCCGCAAAGGCATTTTGCAAAGGTGGATTTTCCTGCTCCGTTGGGGCCGATAAGGCCGATGATTTCGCCCCTGGGAAGGTCTAAATCAGCAATTGCCAGAGCGGGGAAGGATTTCCGGTAGTAAAAGCTTAAGTTCCTGAAACGTATCCAATTTGAGGGCTTGCTCTCTTTTCTACAGGGTATCATAAATTGAGAGGATGAGAAAGCTCTTAAGCCCATGGCTGTCAGTTCCTTAGGGGAAATATTCCTTAATTGGGAAGGAGTAAGGGTTTGCGTCAGAACGCCGTCCTTCAAATAGAAAATCCTGTCCACGATTTCCATAAGAAAATTCAGACGGTGCTCAGCGACCACAAGGGTTTTTCCCTCCTTCTTCCACAGGCAAAGCTGTTTTTTCAAGCTTTCTATAGCGTCGGTATCCAGGTTTGAGGTGGGCTCATCCAGAACAAGGATGGACGGATCGGCAACGGAAACCGACGCGCAGGCTATTTTTTGCTTTTCGCCGCCTGAAAGCTCAAAGAGGTTGCGGTTTAAAAGCCCGGCCAGGTCCATTTGCCTTGTAACGGTTTTAATGCGGGAGAGAATCCATTCCCTGGGAAGGCCCCTGTTTTCTCTGCCAAAGGCCAGCTCGCTTGTTGTATTTACCGTATAAAACTGGGAGCGGGGATTTTGAAAAACAGATCCTACCAGTTCCGCCGTTTCATAAAGGGGAAGATCGGCTGCGGGTCTATTATTAATCAGAACCCGGCCCTCCAGCTTCCCAGGGAAAAACTGGGGTATGAGCCCGTTGATAAGCCGTGTCAGCGTGGATTTGCCGCAGCCCGATTCACCGCAGAAAAGGACAGCTTCGCCCGGCTTAATGTGAAGTGAAATGTCCTTTAGGCTTCCCGTCTCCTCACTGTTTTCATAGGAAAAGGAAACATGCTCAAGTACAATCATAGGCTGCCTCCCAGAGCGTCTGCCGCAAAAAGTGCCCACGCGGCTATTGCCGGAAGTGAGAGAACCACGTCCTGCCACCGGAAGCCCACCTCGCACAGGCTCGTACGCTTGCGGGGAGATCCCAGCCCCCGGGTAAGGGCGGATTGGGTTAATTCCTCACCGATTTTAACAACGGAAACCATGAGAGGAACCAGGCAGTATTCCAATGCGGCCACGGGATTTTTCAATGTACCCACAGGCGTTATGCCCCGCATGCGCATGGCCCAGCCAATGGCCTCCGCTTCCTCCCGGACTGTGGGAAAAAAGCGGAAAATAACAGAAAAGGTGATGGTGACGCTCCGAGGTAAATGCATACGTTCCATGGCGGCAATAAAGGCCCCTACTTCGGTTGTGGCCATGAGGATATAGCCCATGAACATGCCGGGCATCATATGGGAAACAAGGCCCGCAGCACCATTTGCAACATAAAAGGCCGCGCCGTGGAGCTGGGGGACAATAAGAAAACGGCAGGCCAGGGAAGCCAGAATTAAGGCGGCATATTTAAGGGCGGCAGGGGTTTTCCCAGCCCACAGCATTAAAAGGAGGGGCAGGGCGCTTAAAAAAAGCCGGTTATAAAGCATGGGGCCCTGGGTGCCGCCGCTTATCAAAATGCAGCTTACCGTGACGGTAAGAAAGAGGCCTGTTCTGGGA
>JAEXPO010000341.1 GCA_023446675.1 Bacillota bacterium
TGCCCGCCGGAGCCTTTATTCTTTACGCTGCCGAAACAAGGAAGGAAGCCGGACTTCTTTGCGACAGCCTTATAGAAAAGGGTGTTGCCGCAGAGCTGGATATGGGTGTGGGCAGTGAGGAAAAGGCCAGGGAATACGCAAAAGCCAAGGGCTACGAAAAAATCATAAGAGTGGAAGCCGACGGCGCCATAAGGGAGGTTTTGCTATGAGATATCTCACCATCGCCCTTTCAAAGGGACGCCTGACGGAGCTTTCCATTGAGCTGTTTGAAGCTGCGGGATTGGATTGCACAGAGCTTAAAAGCAATTCCAGAAAGCTTATTCTCACCGATGAAAAAAATAAAATCCGCTTTTTCCTGGCAAAGCCCGCCGACGTCCCCGTTTATGTGGAATACGGCGCTGCCGATATCGGTATTGTGGGCAAGGACACCCTTTTGGAAGAAGGCCGGGATCTTTACGAGGTGCTGAATCTGGGCTTTGCCAAATGCAGCATGTGCGTAGCCGGGCCCAAGGAGCTGGAGGGCAGGATGGACAGCGTGACCATCTCACGTGTGGCCACAAAATACCCGGAGGTGGCAAGAGCCTATTTTCGGCATCACCGCAAGGAATCGGTTGAAATCATAAAGCTTAGCGGCTCCATTGAGCTTGCGCCCCTGGTGGGGCTGGCCGACGTCATTGTAGACCTGGTGGAAACCGGACGCACCTTAAAGGAAAACGGGCTGGTGGTGTTGGATACCATAGCCGATGTCAGCGCCAGGCTTGTGGTAAACCGGGTAAGCATGAAAATGGAAAATGTTCGCATAACCCAAATCATTGAGGGAATCAGAAAAAAACTGTACGACCTTTAATAATTGGCTTAATTGCCTTTAAAACAGACTGAAATGCTTTTAAAAGGAGGTATGCGTCCCCTTTCGGACGTTTGGAGTTATTATGAAGCGATATGACTATAGCAAAGACGATATGGAGGAGCTGTTTTCCACCCTCTCCCAAAGAAATCCGGGAAATCGCCATGATGTGGAGGACACTGTTACGCGCATTCTTGAGGATGTAAAAACCCGGGGGGATCAGGCGGTGCTTCTTTATACAAAGCAGCTGGATCATGTGGAGCTCACCTCCGAGGGCCTGGAGGTAAGTCCCCTGGAAATAGACAAGGCCTATGAATGGGTTGAACCGGCGCTTTTGAAGGTGCTTGAAAAGGCTGCGGAGAATATTCGCCGCTTTCACGAAAAGCAAAAGGAAAATTCCTGGTTTTCCACGGACGGTCCGGAGGAGGGGGCAGGGGTTTTTCTGGGACAGAAGGTAACCCCCATGAGCAGGGTAGGCGTCTATGCTCCCGCAGGCTCCGCACCTCTGCCGTCAACGGTACTTATGGACATCCTTCCGGCCCGTGTGGCGGGAGTTAAGGAAATCATCCTTTGCTCGCCTCCAGGTAAAGGAGGAAGAGTGGATCCCCTTATTCTGGCCTGTGCCAAAATAGCGGGAGCCACCCGGGTTTTTTCCATAGGCGGGGCTCAGGCCGTGGGTGCTATGGCCTATGGAACACAAAGCATCCCCAGAGTGGACAAAATTGTGGGGCCGGGCAATATCTATGTGGCCATGGCTAAAAAGCTGGTATTCGGCCAATGCGGCATCGATATGATTGCAGGGCCCAGCGAGGTTCTTATCCTGGCGGATAAAAGCGCAAATGCGGAGTACGTGGCGGCGGATCTGCTTTCCCAGGCTGAGCACGATCCCCTGGCCTCGGCAATTCTTATTACCACAAGCCGGGAGCTTGCGGATAAAGTGGAGGAGGCTGTGGATAAGCAGCTCAAAATGCTTTCAAGAATGGATATTGCCGCTAAATCCATTGAAAATTACGGAGCCATTGTATTGGTAGAGAGCCTGGAAGAGGGCATAGCCCTGTCCAACCGCATAGCTCCGGAGCATCTTGAAATTGACACGAAGGACGCCTTCAGTCTTTTGCCCTCCGTTATTAATGCCGGAGCGGTTTTTCTGGGTGAATACTCCCCAGAGCCCATGGGGGACTATTTTGCAGGGCCTAATCACACCCTGCCCACTAATGGTACGGCCCGCTTCTTTTCGCCTTTGGGGGTATACGATTTTGTCAAGCGTACCAGCGTTATCTCCTATTCCAAAAAAGCCTTTCTTGATGCGGCGCGCTATGTTGCGTCCTTTGCAGAATCGGAGGGCCTTACCGCCCACGCCCAGACCGTTAAAATTCGAATGGAAGGGGAGAAGCCGTCATGAGCAGATTCTGGAGTAACGCAGCGCGGAATATCACCCCCTATACCGCAGGGGAACAGCCCAAGGATAAAACCCTTATTAAGCTTAATACCAACGAAAACCCTTATCCTCCGTCGCCCAGGGTGGGGGAGCTTTTAAAAGCCACGTCGGCTCAGAGCTTAAAGCTTTACCCGGATCCCCAGGTTGCCGTTTTAAAGGAAGCTGCTTCCCTGTTTTACAATGTCCCCTGGGACCGGCTTTTTTTCGGCAACGGCTCCGATGAAATATTGGCCTTTGCGTTTATGGCCTTTTTAAACAGCGGGGATAAAATTGCTTTTCCGGATATTACCTACAGCTTTTATCCTGTTTACAGCCAGCTATTTAACGTATCCTATGAAAAAACACCATTAAAAGAGGATTTTTCCATTGATTTAACCGCCTACCCCGACAACCTTAAAGCCATTCTTCTGGCCAATCCCAATGCGCCCACAGGCGTTGCGCTTCCCCTGGAGGCTATAGAAAGGGAGGCTTCAAGAAGGCCGGATACTCTTCTTATTGTGGATGAAGCTTACATTGATTTCGGGGGAGAGTCGGCTGTTAATTTAACTCTTGAACGGGACAATGTGCTGGTTATTCAAACCCTGTCAAAATCCCGATCTCTTGCGGGCCTGCGCATTGGCGCCGCCATTGGGGATCCGGCTCTCATTGAAGGCTTTGAACGGATAAAAAATTCCTTCAATTCCTACACCCTGGACTATGTAGCCCAATATGCCGCGGCAGAAGCTTATAAGGATGTGGATTATTTTAATGCCACCCGGAAAAAAATAATGGAAACACGGGAATGGACCAGGAAAGAGCTAACCGGTCTTGGCGCCAGAGTAAGCGATTCACTGGCCAATTTCCTCTATGTCACCCTTCCCGGATGGGATGGGGCCGAGGCTCAGAAGCGCCTTCGGCAGGACGGTATTCTTGTGCGACACTTTAAAGGCGAAAGAACCGGTCCCTGGCTCAGGATTACCATCGGTACCGACGAAGAAATGCAAAAAGTAGTGCATGCTGTTGAAAAAATGCTCCAAACGCTATAATCCACAGATAAAGCTATCCTTTTTTTAGCATTTTATCAGATTTTAAAGCCCAAAGGGACATGATATAATGTAAAAAACGAAACGGAGCGGTTAAATGTCAAGAACGGCTGATATTAAAAGAAAAACCAATGAAACGGATATCCGGCTGACCCTCTCCCTGGATGGTACCGGGAAGGGGAATATCCGAACGGGTATCGGTTTTTTTGATCACATGCTGACCCTTTTTGCCGGCCACGGCGGCTTTGATTTGCTTTTGGAATGTGATGGGGATCTTCATGTGGATGTTCACCATTCGGTAGAGGACGTAGGCATTGTTCTGGGA
>JAEXPO010000369.1 GCA_023446675.1 Bacillota bacterium
CCAGCGGCCGCCTCTGTAATTCAAGGTTGTTATACCATCCTCATTTAGTGTATTGGCTTGCTGCTCATCCAGGAACACCGCCGTACCATTTGCCAGAACCATTCCGGCAGCGTCTACCTGTTTATTGGATGGACTTTCAAAGGGTACATTATCATTGTTGTAATCGGTCTGCTGCATTCTCACAACGGCCAAACTTGACAAATGATAAACCTTACCCGCACTTTTAGCCATTGGCCAGCAAACCTTTTCTCTCACAGAGGTCATGGCATTGGTTTGTTTATACGCCTTAGCGGCGGTTATTGTTACCACGGAGGAGCTGTCGATATCCACTACACAGAGGGCATCCCAGTGACCGTTAATTTTCTGGCTTTTATTTACCAATGCGGCCTCAACTGTAGGGAGGTAGGACCATCCCGGGGCGGCCAATATGGAAGGAATCATGCCAAATAGCTGATATACCAGCTCAACACAAGCGATACCGCTTCTTTTCCCTCCACTATCCATGCCGCCGATAATATCGGCAGCGGCCACATCGTCAATTTCTTCATGAACAGCCGGATTAAAGACATTAATGAGGACAATGGGGCCAATACTGCCGATTTTGTTCATAAAGTGGGCATATACTGCTTCACAAAGGGTATATTTGCTCCAATCATCACTATAACCCACAAGTTGTTTTGCCTCTTCATAAGAACTTATAAGTAACGGTGTATTCACTGCCCCCGAATAGTCTTCCAGAGAGTTAACCGGCGCAGTCCCTATATATACAGGCAAAGTGCTCACCCCGGAAGGAGGGAGCAGGCCTTCCGATGCAAGCTGCTCGGCATAGGTACCATGCTTATACATTAATTCACGCTCCTTATTCATAAATTTGTTCAATATCCGCCGTATATTGTATGGAGGTAACCGATACAGAGAATGTCATATAGCCATACCAATACGGGTAAGGCGGCTCATCATACAGGCCCCAATTAATAGGTTTCTGAATGATGGTTGTTTTATTTATAGACATGCGCGCCAGGAGCTTCTGCCGGACCAAGCCCATTAAATTAAGCAAATCCACATACCCGCTGAAATCGGGACTAAGCCCATTCTCACCATACCGGCCGGGATTGTAGATTACGAAGGTTAGTTTTATGCTCAGGCTTGCATCCGTTCCCGTGTCTTCCCCGCTTTCCATACCAACCAGGATGCACGGAATAACATGTTCCGTTCCCTGGGGCAGAAGCTTTGCAGGCGGTACATAGCCCAGGTGAACGGTAGGATGCACCAGTGCATAGTTATGAACATTATTGTCCTGTGCCGGCATCAAGAGAATTTCCTTTGCCACATGCTCCTCCAGAAAAGCCTTTAAAGACTCTAATGCCACAATATCCGTCAACACCGTCACCCTTTCTTTTTTGATATCCTGTTCATTGCCCGTTCCATTTCATAATCAACCCGCTGCTCCAGCTTCTCCATGGCAAATTCGGTTATTCTTTCGGCAACATCATCATTGCCTACCATCTGGGGTACGGACAGCGTTCTAATTACAGAAATGGGCAGTCTCTCGGCTGTCTGCCTGTGAAAGACATTCACTTTTATCTTTTCAGCACTTTTGGCTCCGGTAGAGGCAATAAAAGCTTTTGGGGTTACTCCAATTGCTTTATAACTGTCTTTTGCCTTAATACGTACCCTTACGGGAAGACCATGGCTGCTGCTGCCCGGGATAACCGGAGTAAACCCAAATCGTGCGATAGATAGCACATGACCGCTGATGCCAATACCGGCAGACAGATCCCCGGCCTTTGCAGGTACCACCCACATTCTGAATGTTTGTGATGGTTTTATGAGTTTGTACTCTGTCCGTACGTAAACAATCACCTTGTTTTTCGTGTTCTGCATACTTCTGTTAAGCGCGTTTTGTACTGCGGACTGCATAGATATTGGCAAGCCCTTAAGCTTTATTACAAGCCTTTCAAGCTCTTTAGCATCCACCGTGATAAGATCCCTGCTCATACATTTCCGCCCCGGTTTTGTTGAAGAATAATTTCGTACATCCCGCAATCTTCCCGTACATCAAACACATACATGAGCTTGTTGTCAAAGGTGAAGGGATCACCCTGAGAAGGCTCCGGGATTAAGCTGGACTTTACGTAAAACAGGAGCTGTCCTACGCTTATCCCCTGGTATTCCACCTTACTGCGTTTCATAAGCTGGTCATTGTCAATAACCACAGGTAATTGCACACCGTTAATAAGATGAATCTCTGAAAATTCCTCCTGGTTGAAGAATACATCCAAATCCTTCTGGACCATTTCTTTAAAACCCATACTTCACCTATTTTCTTTTACCGTTTTTGCTTTCCTCATTAGGAGATGCTTCCGCCCCGGTATCCTCAGGTTCCTTTTTTTCTGCTCCGTAACTCTCATCCATGGGTGGAGGCACAACAGGCATTTGCTCAATTTTTTCCGCTGCGCCGATATCAGGCACTATTTCAGCCGCACTGATATCAAGCATTTTCTTAGCAAGCTGAGAATCCATATGAGAAAGAACCGTTCCTATAGGGAGTAATCCCCCCTTGTAGTTTAGGGGGGATAAAAGCTTTAAACGCATGACTTACCTCCTATCCGATTTTTACAGTAGCGGAAGCCGCCGCGGCTTCCTTGGCTTCCACACACCAGCCCGCAGG
>JAEXPO010000649.1 GCA_023446675.1 Bacillota bacterium
GCATTCAGGTACATGGATTCAAGCAGGTTTTTGCCCCGGGCGGTTTTGAAATACTTCTGCCCCACAAGGGTGCAGGCCTCCCGGCTCATATTATCCTCGTGAATGTTTACGATAAAATCCGCTTCTACAAGAATTTGAAAATCCAGGCCGTCGATTTTACCATAGCTGTGGTGGTTTCCAACCAGATGGCAAACCCGTTCAATAAGCGCTTCCGGAACATCCAGCCCTTTAAGAATAGCCCGGGCGATAGGCGGCCCCTCCTTTTCCTGATAAGGGCCTGCGGTGGAGCCGTACTTGCGCTCCGCTTCCTTAATACCGATATCATGCAAAACGGCCGCCATGTCCAGAACCTGATTTTCTTCTTCATTTAAGGCTTCAGAGGCACCGATTCCCCGGGCAAAGCCGTAAACCTTAAGGGCATGGTTTATGCGGCGAACATCGTTGTCGAAATAGCGAAGCATTTCATTAATTACTTTTCCAATCATGATTGAACCTCCGTAAAGCCCTTTGCCTGCCTTTTAAGCCGACGGTCAGCCATCGTATAAATCAGCGGAAACCGCCTCCAGGGCTTTTCTGTCAAGTACGGTAAACCCGCCTTTTTCTCTTTTTAATATGTTTTCCTCGCAAAAGTGATTGATAACTCTTAATAAATGCCGGTAGCTGGTTCCCAAAAGCTCCGCAAGCTGTGTCAAATTGCACCTGAATACCGCTTTTTCCTCCTCGCCTCCTTCATCGCAGGAAAGCGTCGCCAGGACATAGGAGGCCAAACGGTTTTCCAGGGAATAAAGCAAATTGATGGCACTGCTTTTGGAAAAGGTGCTGAGCTTATCAGAAAGGCTGGCAAGTGTACACTGCAAAAAAGCCGTATCCTCCCGGCAGTTGGTGCGGACAAAGGACATGGGCAGAGCCAATACGCTGGAGTGAGTTATAGTCTGGATGCTGCAGGTTGCTTTATCACCATTGAGCATTTCCACTTCACCGATAAGCTTTAAAGGATGATAAAAACGAAGCATGAGGGTTTTTCCATTTTTTAAGGGAGTGAACACCTTGGCGGTGCCCTCTACAAAAAACATAAAAAAATCCAGATCATCCCCGCAGCTGACAATAAATTCATTTTTGCGATAGGTAAAAAGCTGCATTTGCTCGAAAACGTCGCATTTAAACAGCTTTTGTATACCGTAGGCATCCATGTATTTTTTTATAAGACTTCCATCCTTCAGCTTTTGCATGGTATCCTCCCCGTTTTTCTATTATACACAACATGACATATGTCATACAAGGGCTGCCTTTCCATGTGGTAAGGTTAATGATGTCAAACCAAAGGAGGTTTAAACATGCTGCTCTATTTTCTCTCAGGTATAAGCGGTGTTTTTGTCGGTATTATGGTGCTTTTCAACGGTGTGCTTTCAGGTCACCTGGGAAATCTTTTTTCCAATGTTCTGATACATGGCGTTGGCCTGGTTGTTATATCTCTCATTTGTTTACTTGGCCGGTATCGATTTAAGAATTTAAAGAAGGTACCCTTCTATCTTTTTACAGGAGGCTTTATCGGCATCTACACCGTTCTTGCCACCAACGCCGCCTATGCCGAGCTGGGAGCAGCCATGGCCATGCTTTTAGGGCTGGCAGGCCAGTTTTTCTTTTCCCTTATTCTGGATCATTTTGGCCTTTTCGGAACTCCAAAGGTTGCCTTCAGCAAAAAGAATATCCTGCCCCTGCTTTTTATCGGAGCAGGTCTTGTCTTTGTAGCTTTCGGCTGAAGTAAATAAACGCTTCTCATGCGTTTCCCCCTATCTCACTTTTTTTTAGAAAGGACGAACACAATGAACGGCTTTACTCTTTTAATCGGGCTTGCAGCACTATTATCCGGCTTGTCCATCCTTTTAAACCGTGTATTCAATGCCCGCTTAGCCGAGCATATCGGTGTTTTTCAAAGCACGCTGATAAATTATGTTACCGGCATTTCCTTATCCGTTGTACTTTTGCTTGTGCTGGGCAACGGAAGTCAAAGTCCTGCAGGAGGAGGCCTCCCTTTTTGGGCTTATTTAGGAGGCGTACTGGGCGTAGTGGTCATTGCCCTGAACAATTTTATATCCAGTAAAATTTCCAATTTTTCCTTTACCTTGCTAAACTTTGTGGGTCAGGTAGGCTGCGGCTTTATCATTGACCGTTTTCAGGGCGTTGAACTCTCTACGGTAAAATTAATTGGCTGCCTCTTAATTGTAACTGGTCTGGCCATTCATATATTCTTAAACCGCAGACCGGAACAAAATCTTCCGTCAAGCATACAAACCGCAACCCCTGACAGCACCGGAAACTAGTAATAATTACTACTGCATTTTCATTTCGTTATGTTGTATGATAGATTTAAATGAAGAAAGCTTTTTTTTGTTAAACTTCATCAAGCAAAGGATAAACAAAACATCCGTTATTTGCTTTCCTATACTGGAAGGGGTTTTTACGTGAACGTCATCATGCATTTGCTGTTTTCCGGTTCAGTTCGGAAAATAGTGAAGGAAACGCAAGGGATAAAGCTTAACCGTTTAGGTTTTATGATAGGCAACATCCTGCCGGACATCAGCAAATATTACAATGACTACCCTCACTACTACACTAAGTCCTTCCCATTTTTACAGGATCGTAAGGATCAACTTATGCAGCGTCACCCCCTTGATACGCGTTTTTCAAATTATTGCTTTGCAAGGGATTTGGGCGTTATCAATCATTATCTTGCAGACTATTTCTGTCATGCCCATTCGGAAAAGTACAACGGAAACATTGCCGTTCACAGCCTTTATGAGCTCTTTATGATTGTGGGCTACAGAAGAGGTCTTCGCATGGCCAGAGAACTTGTGCAAGAAAGCAAGCGGCCTCTTACTCCCCAGGAATTTCACTTATGGGTACCAAACCTTATTGCCAATTATGAAAAGCAAAAACCCGGCTTCTCCAACGATATCTGCCATGCCCTTTATGCCGGGGTGCTTATAAGCGTTTGTGCCATTGTACATGCTGAGTATTATTCCTTTAACCCTGTGGTGGCTTAAATAATTTGATAACTTGATAACCTGATAACTTGATAACTTGTTATTCCATAATGAAAACGAAAGAGCAGCCTTGCTGCTCTTTTTTATGTTTATTTTATTGCAGGCGTTTTCTTAACAAGAACCAGCTCTCCCTCAGGTGCTTCCTGAGTCCAGGCTTCAAGCCATTTTCCGAAATCTCTGATTGGAATAGCCATATTAAACAGATAACCCTCTTCCACCCAGTACAGACTTCTGGCCAAAACGGTTTTCGAATCTGCCGGGCTAATAATATCCCTGTAGTAAAACCGGCTGTCCTCATTGAGGGGATTAAGCTTTAATTGGTCGATTGTGCTATTAAGCAGCTCTTCTCCCACAGCATTCCGAATCCATTCCAGTTTAAGGGCACCGGAGGTGCGGGCCGTTTCCCGATCCTCGGCATTCTCAATAGACATAAAGTCCGTTTCAGACAAGGCATACCACAGACGTATGTAACGATCCTCAATAATTATCGAATCCAGCTTAGCGTAAGAAAAAGCATTTAATACCTGCTCGCCGGGAACATAATAGTATTCCAGATCATTGAGGTTATTATAATCATACTGATCCTCAACCTTTTCTTTTGCCTCACCGATTTCCTCAAAGGATTTCAGTGTCAGCGGCTCAATAACCGTTTCCTCGTCACTGCCCTCTTCTGCCAAATGAACATCCTCAGCTTCCTCCAGGGCTTGCTCAGAGCTGTCTTTCCCGCATCCGGACAGAATAAGCAAAACAGTCAGGCAGCTACACAGCAAAATACGTCTCTTCATTGCCTTCTCCTCCATATGGGGTTTATTATACTACAGGAAAAAGTGCATAGCTATCCCTCCAAAAGCCCTAAAACTTCCTTCCTGTATTCCATAAACGCCTTGTCATAGCTCATCTCTCTCCGCCTCGGCCGGGGCAGCTCCACCTTAATATCCCCGGTAATATGGCCCGGTCTTTGGCTCATGACGAGAATGCGGTCCGACAGATAGACCGCCTCTTCAATATTATGAGTTACAAAAAGCACGGTTTTCTTCCGTTTTTCCCACACACCCGTAAGCCAGTCCTGCATTTTTATGCGGGTCAGCTCGTCCAGGGCGCCAAAGGGCTCATCCAAAAGCATGACGGACCCTTTCATGAGGTAGGTTCTAAGCAGCGCCGCCCTTTGCCTCATCCCCCCCGACAGGGCATGGGGCCTGTAGTTTTCAAAGCCCGAGAGTCCGAATTCCTCCAAAAGCGGCATTACCTTTTCACTGGCAGCCTTTAAATCGCCCTTTTCTATTTCCACGGGCAAAAGCACATTCTGCATAAGGGTTCGCCAGGGCATCAAATAATCCCTTTGAAGCATGTAGCAGACCGGAACCCGTTCCTTTCGAACATCTTTTCCTTCCACAAGAATGCGGCCCTCATAGTTCTCTTCCACTCCCGCGATCATTTTAAGCAGGGTACTTTTGCCGCATCCGCTAGGTCCAACCAGGGAAACAAACTGATTGGCTCCAACGCCAAAATGGACGTCCCAAAGGGTTTGAAGCCCCTGGGACGTCTCATTTCGCCGGACTTTCGGCGTAGTAAAGGTTTTATTCGCCCCGTCGATTACAATCGAATCAGGCGCAATAGTTAAATCATTCAACATAGGCATTGGTGTAAGCTTTCTCAACGTCAATGCTTTCTTCTATAAAGCCGTTTTCAAAGAGCCAGTCCGTATAATTCTGCCATACCTCCCGGGACTGGTAACCCCAGTAGGGTGCATCGTCCTTGTACTTATCCGCAAGATAGGCCTGGCTTTCCTTCACAAGCTCTGCGTTGATTTCAGGAACGGCTTTAATAAGAATATCGGCAGCCTCCTCCGGCTTTTCAATGGCAAAGGCATAGCCCTTTTTCACAGCATTCATAAAGGCTTTTACAAGGGCACTGTCTTCTTCAATTAGCTTTTCCCGGGTTACAAGCACCGGTGTATAGTAATCAAACACGGGCGCTACCTCGCCAAGGTCAATATAGTTAAGCTCTATCCCCTTTTGCTTGGCTTCAATGCCTGCCCAGGCCTCAAAAATCCAGGCATAGTCAATCTGGCCGCTGGCGCTGGCCTGGAAGAAATCCGCTTCACCTGTGGAAAGTACTTCCGTTTTGGTATAATCGGCGCCCTCCTGATCCATGAGATACTTGATGGTAGCAGCCTCAATATCCGAGCCCCAGCCGCCGTATTTCTTACCCTCAAAATCCTTTGCAGAAAGAATGTTCTTTTCCTTAAGGCTTGCAAAGCCGGAGGTGTTGTGCTGTATAACCGCTGCCAGGGAAACCAGGGGAACCCCTGAAGCCCGGCCCAAAGTAACGCTTTCCTGATAGCTGACGCCAAAGTGAGCGGAGCCTGAGGCTACCATCGCATCGGCTGTATCGGTAGGCTGGATAATTTCAACCTCCAGGCCCTCTTCCTTGAAATAACCCTTTTCCTGTGCTACGTAAAGGCCCGTATGATTGGTATTGGGCGTCCAATCCAGTACCACGGTAACTTTTTTAAGCTCGCCGGAGGTTTTGCCGGTACAGCCTGAAAGTCCGGGCACCAAAAGGGCCAGTGACAGCAAAAGGACCGGAATTAATGCTTTTCTGCTTCTTTTTCCTGAATTATTCATTCTTTTCTCTCCTGTTTCCTCTATGTATTTCTATATTTTCCTCATCCCCTGTCAGGGAGAAGATTTCTGCACACCCGGCTTTCCAAAAGCTCTACCAGCTTATACAGCGCCAGGCTGAGAACTACAATTATAAGAATATCCGCAAACATCGCAGCGGTTTTAAAGCTTGTCATAGCCCGGGTTAAATAGATGCCCAGCCCTTCCTTTGCCCCC
>JAEXPO010000421.1 GCA_023446675.1 Bacillota bacterium
GGCGCAACCAGAGAATCTACGAAGGAAGCCATGTCGCTTCGGGCAAAGAGACAGTATTTGGAGCATGCTGCAAGAGGAGAGGTTTCATTGTCGGTAATGGCAATGACGGTTGCTCCCTGATTGCCTGCGAACTCCATTGCCTTGGAGGTTCTTTTGGAATAGCGGGGAAAGCTGATCCCCATGACCACATCACCGGACTTTGCATTGACAATCTGCTCGAACATTTCGCTGACGCTGGTAGTATGTACAAGCCGCACATTCTCGAAAATAAGGTTGAAGTAAAAGCCGAGGAAGCTGGCAAGCGGCGCAGAGCTTCTCACTCCCAGAATGTAGATCTTGTCCGCATTGAGAATTTCTTCCACAATAGCGTTGAAGGTGGATGTATTGGCTTCCTCCATGGTTGCCCGGATTTTATTCATATCGGACTGCAGAACACTTTTCAAAACACTGTCAGGATCGATTTGGGCGTAAGATACCTCAAGCCTCTGAGCAGAGGTGAGCTTGCTTTTAATAACTTCTCTTAATACCTTTTGAAGCTTGGGATAGCCGTCATAGCCAAGCTCAATGGCGAAGCGGACAACAGTGGATTCACTTACTCCTACTTCCTCACCCAGCTTGGCGGCGGTCATGAAGGCGGCTTTATCATAATGATCGATAATATATGTGGCGATAAGCTTTTGACCTTTACTGAACGTGTTATACTTTTCCTTCATGCCCTTGATTAGATTTTCCATATAATCCCCCTAATTTTATTACGTAATAACAAGGCTCCCGGGGACCGCAAACATTCATTGATGCCGACACCCAGCGGGATACTTATTGCGGCTTTTATTGCTCTATCAGGCTAGAATAAAGCTGCATCCGTATTAAGAATATAGTTTTGCAGGATAAAAATCAAGTCCTTGCAAAAAAAGCTTTAAAATGAATGATTTTCATTTCCACTTGCATATTTATACAGGATATGAGTGATTCAAAATTCTTTTCAATTTAGTCGGAAAAGGATGTGACAGGAACTCTATAAGTCGCATATATTAATTATGGCAGCAAAGTACAACGAGGTGTCACGATGTTTTTCGCGCTTTTCCAGGAACTGTGTACAAGGGTTCTGTCCCAATACCTGCTGGCCGGATTCATAACAGGCCCCCAATCCTTTCCCCAGCCGCTCTCAGCTCAGGATGAACAAAAATATGTGGAAGCTTGCCGCGAAGGTGATGAAAATGCACGTCATATGCTTATCGAGCACAATTTAAGACTGGTTGCACATGTCGCAAGAAAGTACTCCGCTTGCGCATCCGAGTCCGATGATTATATTTCAATCGGAACCATTGGCCTCATTAAAGCCGTATCCAGCTATGATCCCTCAAAAGGCATTCGTCTTGCAACCTACGCGGCGCGCTGTATTGAAAATGAAATTCTAATGTATTTAAGAGCCTCCAAAAAGCTTCAAAATGAAGTATCTCTCAATGAACCACTTGGGACAGATCGTGAAGGCAACGAAATCACATCATCATGTGGTACGTAAGGTAAATGGAAGAATATGTTTACAGCAAATATCTTATATGTTATATTTTTTCCATAGCCATTCCTCGGCTATGGGGGATATAAGTGAGAAAAGGAGGAGCTATTGACAGGCTCCTCCTTTTGAATAAAAATCAGGAGTTATTATTATGATATTTAAAGATACAGACTTTATAAGAATTTTACGGCTTGAGGCAGAATCTATTAATTTTAAATTTAAAAATGCTCAAATCGAAGGAGCTGGTACACCTCAGGAAATTTCTGATAGGAGAGAAGTAATTTTAAAACAGTTTTTTGAGAAATTCTATCCTTTTCCATATAAAATAGCTAAGGGAAACGTAATTGATAGCTTTGATAATCGTAGTCCTTCTATTGATATTTTAATACTTAATCCCAAACACCCCCATACAGTTATTCCGAATTCGGATAAATACTCATTAATTCTCGTTGAAGGTGTCGATGCAGCTATAGAACTAAAACCTATACTTAAAGGTGAAGAATTAAAACGGGCCTTATCTCAGGGTGTTGGTTTAAAAAAACTACGAAGAGCCTCCATCCCTGGGATTAAACCCCAAAATAAAACTTCCGTTGATTATGTGCTGCAGTTGCCATACATTATTTTTTCAACAGAGTCTTATGCTAATATCTATGATTTAATGAATAAGATTGTAGAATTTTATGAAGAAAACAAAGTTCATCAATCGGAGCAATTTGACATTATTTGTATAAACAATAAATGCGTTATATTAAACAGTAAAAAGAATGGTTACATAAATTTTATACCTAACGAAGGGTTTTCGCTGATAAAGTCTGGTGAAGATTCTCTTGCATATTTATTGTTAGCATTAAATATGTTACCTGCAAGTGAAATGAGATTATCGCCTTCTATGTTAAGATATTATATTAAAAGTGATACTTATGAATTTGATTCACCCATGGGTTTGAATGAAAGACTCATAAAGATTTAATTTCTACACGTCTTTTAATATATAATAAAAAGCCCCGCCGAAGCGGGGCCTTGCTTTTATCAAACTATTCCATCCTCCAGGTAGTCCTTAAGATGGTCAAACCACTCCTGCAGCTTCTTTCTGACAAGCATTTCCGGGAAAAGAAATTTAAACGGCTTGGGTATGACCGTCTCGTACAACCAGGTGACGCACCACTCAAATCGCTCCTGGCCTTTTTTACTTCCCTTGATGGTGGCCTCGGCCCTGACAATGAGCTCCAGAGCATACGCCCGGAGCCGGTCCCACTGGCGAGTGATTGCGAAATAAAGAGGGGCGCCCACCAAAAGGACGCCCCCTGTTATACACAATACAATAATACTGTATGTATCCATAAAAACATTCTCCCTTCTTACTTAAAAAGCTTGTCCGCAAGCTGCTTATACAGCGCGTCAGCATACTGGTGCTTATCCAGTAAAGTCCAAACCCCTTCCGGATATGAAAATCCAACGGCGGCCTGTATGGCTGCCTTTGAATCCGTCGAGATAATCTCCCTGACCAAAGCATACTCCTCTACCGCCTTGGCTACGGTCTTAGGACCGGCTACACCGTCCACAGCAAGCCCATGGGCAGCCTGAAACTCTCTTATATCCATATCTTCACCTCCTGTATAAATAATGTCATCCTTGTCTAAAAACGCTTTACGCGCCGTGCTGCCCACGCCTGATGTCTCAATTGGCTGCAGGTGCCACCACTCCTGAACGGAAGGGCTGTCTACCCGGTTCAGGGGCAGTATGAGCCCGTATTTGTTGAGCGTAGGTTGCTTATGCCTGCTGACCGGCAGCCACTGCTTTTCCGACACAGTCCGCCAGTAGACTCCATCTAAGTCCACGGCGCTGCTATACTCGTGCCAGCTCACGCCGGGCGTAGCCACCTTACCGGACGGCTTCCCGCCATTGGCTGCAAGGTCCGCATCATACAGCCGCTGCTGCTCTGCCGTGCTGCGGTAGCCGATGAGCGCCGTCATGCGCTGCCCGTGGTCCCTGGCCAGAGCGGCCAGTCGGCGCAGGAAGACCAGGCTGATCCGGCTACCTGTCGTGTACTTAAAAGCAAGCCATTTCTGCCAGTTCTTCTCCTCAGGATAGGCACCATTTTTGATTTTCACTAGGATTACCC
>JAEXPO010000440.1 GCA_023446675.1 Bacillota bacterium
ATGATAGGCTCAGTAAAAGGATGAGCACCGTTTTCAGGCATAAATCCGTTATTCCCTTGTTTTAATGCCTGATGATACTCAAGCATTCGTTTTTAGACTAAAATCATTATTATAGGAGGAAGATGAAATGAAAAGACCCTGCTTGACTGCATTTAAGAGGACAGCTCTCATTCTGGCAGCCGCCATGCTGACATCCCTGTCGGCCTGCGGCCAGACAAACACCGTCTCCCCTACCGCCACCCCCGCCCAAACCACCGGTTCAGGTACTCCTGGGGCTTCTTCCCAGGCCTCCAATGTAAACAAGACCGGTTATCCCATTGTCAATGAACCCATAACCATTACGGTATCGGGCAATCAGGGCGCTACCCCCGACTGGAACGACACCCTCCAGGTTGCGGAGCTTGAAAAGCAGCTTGGCATTAAGCTTGACTGCACACCGTATTCCAATGATGCCTGGCCTACTCAGTTTACCCTTATGCTCACTACCGACACTCTTCCGGATCTCATTATTAACGGAAATCTGGACTGCGCCCAGGTAATGCTCCACGGCAGCGAGGGTTATTTTCTTCCCATCAACGATTATCTTGACTATGCGCCGAATCTGGCCCAAACCTTTTCCCAATATCCCGCCTATGAATCCTTTATGACCGCCGCCGACGGAAAAATTTACGGTCTGACCACGCTGAACCTCAATACCATCGGCAGGGTCAACCGTGTGTTTATGAATGTGAACTGGCTGAAAAATGTGGGCATGAACGCTCCCACAACCATCAATGAGCTTTACGGCGTACTGTCGTCGTTCAAGGCCCAGGATGCCAACGGCAACGGAGATCCCGATGACGAAATTCCCTTCGGTTATACACCGGACAGCTATTATCCTGCCGAGCTGGCCATTATGTCCGGCTTTGGCATTCAGACAACTTCTCCCAATTACATCCTTCAAGAGAGCGCAGAAGGCACAATAAGCCTTGCCGAAACCACGGAAAATTACAAGGAGCATTTGAAATTTATGCGTAAGCTGTACGCGGATGGCCTCATTGGAGAGGATTCCTTCGTACAGTCAACGGATGAGTTCAGAGAAAAAATGGCCTCCGACCGTATAGGCTACTTTGGAAGCGGATCCGCTCCCTTTGTCGAAGCGGGCAAGCCCATTGATTATGATGTGAACTTTGTGGCCATTATGGGCTTAACATCGGAATTAAACAGTACAAAAACCAACCCGCTGGCCAATCCCATCGGCACCTCCATCAAGGCGGCGGTAAGCGCTAAAACCCAATATCCCGAAGCCATCGTCCGCCTTCTGGACTATTTCTACAGCGATACGGGCATGCTGGCCGGCACCCGCGGCTTTGAGGGTGTTACCTACGATTATGTGGAAATCGACGGCGTACCCGGCAGCCAGATTTCTACCATGAAGCAGCCCGAGGGCTATGCCTCCCAGGAGGAATTCCGCTACAAGAAAGCGGTTATAAACGGCGGCTTCCAGATCGTTTCCGGTATCAAGGGCACCCAGTATGATGTTATAATGAATGCGTCCGATAAATTGCTCCAGGCTCCCCTTTTGAACCTGTACGGCTGGGCGGTGCTCCTGGAACAGCGCATGCGCGAGGACGGCATGAATAAGGTGGATGTATTCCCCGGCCTGGTATATACCTCGGAGGAGGCAGCCAACCGCAGCACTCTTGTTACAGATATCACCAGTTACTTAAAAACCGCCAAGGCCCAGTTTATTACCGGTGAGGCAGCCATTGATACAGGCTGGGATACTTACATAAACACTCTCAATCAAATGGGGCTTAAGGACGCTTTAGCCATTGAACAGGCAGCCTATGACCGCCTGAAAAAATAAGCACCCATTGCAATAAATGCGGCAGACAAACATACGGAATTAAAAGCTCGGGGGCAACGCCCCTTCCTTTCAGCCAGATTTGCTTACGCAAATGGCTGCCGGTCAAAAGCTCAGGGGCATGCTCCTGAGCTTTTAGCCCGATTTTTAGTATGAAGGCTCAATCACATGGCCTTTCACACTCCCGGATTCATCGCCGGCCTCTGAACAAAGGCACGGAAAGGAGATACTTTCTATGTCGATAAAGAGAAATATGCTCTTAAGATTTTTTATTTCCTATCTTTGCCTTTTACTGCCCATTTTGCTTTTGAGCTTTATACTTGCCCAAAGCACCATTGGCAAAATGAAGGCGGATATGGATTCCTCAGTGGACTATCAGCTGGATCGCTTAACGAGGGAAATGGATAACCGGTATGTCACCTGTCAAAATACCGGCATAAGCCTTTCTGCAGCACCGGAGCTCTTAGGCTATAAAATGCTGGCCAATTCCATTAACGCCGCCTATGGCCTTGAGGTTTTAAAGGATGTCTGCGCTTATAATACCGATATTTTCGATGTTTTTATGGTTTATGGCACACCCAGAATTTTTTCCGCCAAGGGTGTTTCCGATATAAGCGTTTATTTTTCCAGAACTCTGGATTGCACTGATGCCAGTGCTAAAAACGGAATAAGCCTTCTTTCCAAGGAAACCAACGGGGTTAGCTTTTTGTACAATAAAAGCGGCAGAGGTTACCTGCTTCTTCATTTCTCAACCCGAATCGGAACGCTTAACAACAATGTATCGGTTAACTACTGCCTTTCCCTGGAGCTCCTTAAAAGCATGCTGGAACCCCTGACAGACAACAATTCGGCTTATGTGAGCATGATTTCGGAAAGCGGCGACGCCTTCCGTTTTTACGGCAATGCGGCCGGGGGGCTGGAAATCATTCAGGCAGAGCAATACCCTCTTGAAGGTGATTTAAAGGATTATACACGCTTGAGCCGGATTTCTCAAACGATGGGTGTCACCATAGAGGTGCTTTACCGGACGGATTTTCTTTATAAAGACATTCGGGGCTGGCAAATGCTGAATTATATTTTTATCGCCTGCGGCCTTTTGTTTTCCATGATTATCTCCTACTATATGAGCAAGAGGCGCTATACTCATATTGAACAGCTGGCCTCAACCATAACCCGGGGCACCTCCGCTCCTACTATTAGAGAATTTGACTATATCCAGCGAATGATCCGGAGGGTGGTGGACGAATGCCAGGACTGGGAGAATACGGCCAAAGCCTCTACCACTCTTCTTAAGCAGCAGACATCCACCATGATCTTCCATGGCCTTTTAAAAGAGCCCGAAGGCATTCGGCAAATTCTTAAGGTCTGCGGGCTGGAGCTCTACGAGGAACATTTTTTTATCGGCGGCATCCAGATGGACGGAGGTGAAAATGCCTATCGCAGCCTTGAAAAAATGATGGAAGGGGATCTTTTTATCCGCACAACCATAAACGGGAAGGTGGCTATACTGTTTCTTGCTGAAATACCCAATCCGGATTTCTTAAGAAAGGCCCGCCTTAGAACCGCGGAGCAGTTGAGCCAGGTCATCGGTGATTTTGGCGGAAGCCGCGTCCGGATAGGCTTAAGCCAGGTCTATCAGAGCCTGTCCATGGCCGGCTATGCCTATATGGAAGCATTAAGCGCATTGGAGCTCATGGAGGATGATGGAAGGGAAAAGCATTTTGAATGCTGGGAAAGTGTGATAAAGGCAGAAAAAGCCACTCTTCGGCTTGATCAGGAGCATCTTGAGGATTTTACCGGCGCCCTTGAAAAACGGAATTTTTCCCGGGCTGAAAAAAGCCTGGCACAAATTCTGAAATACATTGCCCTAAAGCCCTGCTCCGATGAAAACCGGCGGTACCTGCGCTTTTGCATACTGCAGCCCCTGATTATTGCAATAAAGAATTCCGCCGCCGAGGAATCGGGGCAATGGCTGGAGAATGTGGCACGAATCAATCCCGATGACCCCGCCGAATTTGAGAAGGCTGTAAAAAAGGTCCTTCTGACCTTTTGCAGGAGCAGCGATAAGAGCTATGATTTTGAAAACATTGTGAAATACATTGAAGAGAACTATTCCAATTTCGATCTGTCCCTTGAGAAGGTGGCGGACCACGCAGGCCTTACAAAAAACTACCTGAGCCGTTTGTTCAAGGAGCGCACGGGAAATTGCTACATTGATTATCTTTCCCGGCTCCGAATGGAAAAGGCCCGGGAATTTTTATCCGAAACAGAACTTTCCATTAAGGAAATTGTTCTCAAGGTAGGTTATATCGACGAGTCCAGCTTCCGAAAAAAATTTAAGACAGAATACGGCATTAATGCTTCCGAATACAGA
>JAEXPO010000473.1 GCA_023446675.1 Bacillota bacterium
GCCTTATTGACGGTGTGGAATACGGTATTCCTCAGATTCGTCCTGAAACCAAGCAGGTTAACTGGATGGCCTATATCCGCCAGGACTGGCTAGACAATCTGGGCCTTAAAATGCCTTCCACGCAGGATGAGCTGACAGAGGTTTTAAGAGCCTTCTCCGAGGATGATCCCGACGGAAACGGCCAGAAAGATACTTATGGCATGGATCTGGCCTGGATCGGCACGGGTCTTATCAATAACATGTTCGGGGTTATGTCCGACTGGCTTCCCAATGCTTCCGGTGATCTGGAGCTCAACACGGTCCATGAAAATTTCAGGGCCGCCACCCAGTATAAGAAGGAGCTGTATGATAAAAAGTACGTGGATCCCGAATTTGTCACTCACAACGCCGAAAAGGTTCAGCAGGATTTCGTAAGCGGAAAAACCGGTATCCTGGCTTGCGGCTACAACTACCTGACCAATATATACGACACCATTAAAACCGGCAATCCCAACGCCGTTATTGCACCCATGCCCCTTCCTTCGTCCTCGGCAGGCCAGTATGGCTATTTTAAGGAACCGCCCTGCTTCTTTGTCAATGCTATTACCACCTCCTGCAAAAACCCCAAGGCTGCGGTGGAATATCTTGATTGGATGATTTCCGAGGGCTGGTCCACCGTCAAATACGGCACGGAGGACATGGGCTACTACTCTCTGGTGGACGGCGTTTACGCAGCTACCGACAAGCTTACCAGCGATGTTGAAAAGCTTGAGATGACCTACAGAAGCGAGTATGCCATACTGACCAATGAATTTATTTCTGCTTCCGACTACATGAAAATATATGCCAGCGCCGATGCCTCCATTCAGGCCGTAAAGAGCATAGAGGCCAAGGCCCTGGAAGTCTCCCTTGACGTACCCTTTACCCGTTATCTGCCCACCCGGGTTATGGGACTACAGGAGGCTGTGGATTTCTTTACCAGTATCGGAACCTTTGCCGACGATACCTATTTGAAGGCTGTTATCAGCGGTAATTCCTACACCGCGGAGCAAGCCTATCAGGATGTGGTTTCCGAATATAAGAATCAGGGTTATGAAAACGTTAAAGAAAAAATCAACGAAATTTATAAAGCCAATTACAAAAAGTAAAGGTTAATTTAAATGTAAAATGGATGCGAAATATCCATCATCAGGTATTGCCCCGTTTACAAGGACGGGCTTGAGGGAAGCGGCTTTAAGCCTCTTCCCTCAAGCTGCCGTCCGGCGGCTCCCGGCTAATACACACGGTTTCGGGTTTAAAACAAGGAGAAAGGCGTCTGATTTATGAAAAAGCTTTGGAATTTAGCCTCCTCATCCTTTCTTGTCAAGCTTTTCCTTTCCTTTACCGGCTTGATTGCGGTACTTATAGGCATTATCGGAGGTATTTTTTTCTACGCGATGAACCTTCGAATGGAGCAGCAGGCCAGGCAAAACGCCATGGATGTCCTTTCACAGAGCATTCATTCCGTGGAGTTTGCGACCTCTCAAATTGACAGTCTGGGTTACAGTCTGACAACCAACAGTGATGTATGGAATTTTATCAAGACGCCTTCCAATATGACTAAGGATCAATACCTGCTCTCTCTTTACGAAATGAATAAAACCCTCACCTCCATGACCTCCTCCATGTCCTTTGTCCATTCCGTAGCCATTTATTCCAGGCTTAAGGATCAGGTGTTCATGTCCAACCAGTCTATCTGGGAGTATGAAGAATATCCGGATGCCCACTATTTTGACGATCTTTTGAATTCGGGAGCCGTATTGAGCCGAGTGGGCGCCCATACCTACTCCACGGCCTATTATAAGGATATTGTATCTGCCAAGGAGGATGTGGTGTCCGTATTTATACAATGCCCGCTTATCGGTAAAAACCCCTTTGGCGTGATTCAGCTAAATATCAGCGCTGAAAATCTCAATAAGCTGGTGTACCAATCCTCTATGGGAAACGGCTCCATTCTTATATTAAATCAGGAGGGAGAACTGATTTTAGGCAAAGGGGGGGCCATTGACCCCTCCGTAATTCAAAAGGCCTATATGGAGAGCCGAACCCAGGGAGAACCCCTGGATAACGGCTTTTCCTTCAAATGGGAGGACAAAGCCTATGTGGCCTTTTTTAAGGATGGGAATACAACCGACTGGCGCTATATCTATTACATACAAAAGGATCAGTACACTTATGCGGCCTATAGTGTGGGCAAGCTTCTTATCCTTTTATGCGCCCTGGTGCTGGGCATTGGTGTGCTTCTTGCCATACCCTTTTCCGTATCCAATTACCGGCCTCTCTATCATTTCATTAACTCCATTAAGCACTGGAACGAGCCTGACGCCAAAAAAGGCTCCTTTAGCCGCATTGCCGAGCTTCGGGATCTGGGAAGCACCTTTGAGGCTCTGTATTTGGAAAAGAATACACTTGAAAAGAAGCAAAGCGGCAGTCAAATGCTGAAAAGGGAACGCTTTATGGCGGATTTTATCACCTGTGGTGAAACAGAGGGCTATGAAGAGGAGTACAAGTACTATAAGAACAAATTTCGGTATCCCTATTTTGTAGCTGTGGCCATCTACTTGAAGGAAAGCGGCAAAAGCCTGCCTCAGGCGTTTATAAACGGTTTTTTTGCCGACATGGAGGGTGTTCTGTGCGATGTAGTGGCCTTAAACCCCCATGAGTGGGTGGTGGTGCTGAACCTGTGGGATTATATGCTTTTGGACGATCGAATTACCCGGTTTGTAATAAGCCTTGCCTCCAAAAGTGAATGCAGCCCCTTAATTACGGTTGGCAGCGTTGTGGCTCAAATGGAGGAAATTTACCTGTCCTACAAAGAAGCCGTCTATGTAAGGCGCTACAGCCTCTCCAGCGGGAACAGGGAGGCTATTTTCTACGGACGCCCCTCCGGAAAGCAATTTATGGCCTATTATGAGATCTTTAGTACCTTTGACAGGCTTACCCAGGTGCTGTCCACATTGGATTATCAAAAGGTGCTGGAGCATATCCGACCCGCCTTTGAAACCTTTCAAAGCAACGCGCTACCTAATGATGTCCTTCAGCAGGCCTATATTCAGTTTCACTACCAGATACTCAATTTTTTGAAAATGAACCAAATCTACAGTGATAGCATCGGCTTGAACGATGAAGAGATAACTACCCGGTTTGAGTCCTTCTCCGATGTTTACATGGTTGAGGAGGATATGCGGGCAACGGTCAATAATGTTCTCAGCCTCGTTAAGAGTAAGAAGAAAAACAAATACACCGATGCCATCAATCAGCTTAAAACCCATATTGAAGCGGATATTGGCAATGCGGACCTCTCCTTGCAGCTTTATGCCGACATGCTCCACTTAAGCGTACCCTTTCTCTCAAAGCTCTTTAAGGATGAGACTCAGGAGAATTTTTCGGATTATGTGACCCGGCTTCGTATGGAAAAGGCCATTTCTCTTCTTAAAAACGGAAAGCTTCCCATCAACCGGATATGTGAAAAATGCGGCTACAAAAATGTCCAGAATTTCATTCGAACCTTCAAGGCGCATACGGGGCTCACGCCGGGCAATTACCGTGAACAGATAGTGGCGGAGCATCTTGCCAAGGCGGTGAAGAGTATAAGCGAAGAAAAGTCCGAGGAATAGGGCAGGGGCAAACCCTGCGCATTACTTTGTTATTTAAAATAGATTGGGTTCACAAAAATACAAAAATAGGATAAAATAAGGAGGAATGTCAAACCTTCCATTGGTATATCAGTTAAGAAGGACTGCCGGAGGAGAAGGTCATTAAGTGTGAAGATACCTTCAATTCGGAATACATTTTGCTCCGTTGCGATTACTTATCCGTATTCAAATTTATGAATTGAAGGAAGATAAGGAGAAATGGCAATGAAAAAAAAGGTTTTAGTCCTTCTTGCAGCAATTCTATGTCTTGCGGTTGCTTCCTTCTTGATAATGACAGCTTCCCGCAAGCCTGATGCCGGTGTGGCCCAACGGTTTCTTACAAGCCTTTATTCCCTGAATGAGGAAGCGGATTATGAGGCCTTTGTAAATGCTTCCGATACAGAAGTGGAGAACGCACTTAACAAGCTTGTAAATCCTTATTCGGCCTTGCTTACTTCAAAAGCTTTAGAACAGATAATGAGACAGCGCCTGCCTACCCTTGCTTATGAGGCTTCCTTATCCTCTGGAAAGAGCTTTACCGTAGATAAGGTGGAGATTAATGATTTAAAGGCCGGCCCCAGCCCCAATGTCTATTCCGGTACCTTCAACGTGGTGATAAGGGTGGACGGGGCTGGTGAAGGCACTAGTGTTAATCAGACCGGTATTGTTAATCTTGTAAGGGACGGTGGCCTCTGGAAGGTGGATTATGTGAAGTTAACCGGAAAGAGCCTTTACGAGCAGCTGTAAGAGGAGATTGTCATGTTCAGGCTTTGAGCAAACTAAGTCAGAGCAAACTTATGGATGAGTTCCATGCTGCTTATCACAAAACCAAAACGGCAGAACGAAGTAAGAATTTCCTGTGAACAGAAATAATTTGTGAGATTTTTGATAGATAAAGATGATAAAATGATCTAAATTGAAGAAAGGACACTTCTGTCAGCGTGGAAAAGATCCCACATTTGAAAAAGTTTTTGAGCGTTATAATGCTCTTGAGCCTTGCCTCTCTGCTGGCCCTCTATTTATATATGGATAATTCAGGATCCCGATCATCAATGGCTCGTAACGGACAACTGGATCTTTCCCAATGGGATTTTGAAGGTGACGGAATTGCTTCTTTGAACGGGGTATGGTCTTTTTACCCGAATCAGCTTTTGGATCCGGAGAATGTTTCCCTAAATAAAGCCTATTCCATTCATGTGCCCGGAACCTGGAATGAGAAGCAGGAAGGCTATAAACAGCCCCTGAGGGGAGAGGGCACCTACCGACTGGTCGTCACCCTGCCGGAAATGGAGGCCGGCCAGGAGTACCCCCTTCAAATAAGAGTACATAATATCCTTATGGCCCACAGGCTTTATGTAAACGGCGAGCTGGCTAAGGAAATGGGAAGGCCGGCCTCGTCTTTGGATGCCTTTCAAGCACGGAATGTACCCTATAATATTAATGTAAAGCCCTCAAAAACACTGGAAATCGTTATTCAGGTATCCAACCGGGTTTATTTTACCGGAGGTGTTTTATCCCTTCAGTTAGGCGCTGCCGATCAGGTGGAATTAGAGCGCATGCTTGCATTTGGCTGTGATTTGGGCGGTTTTTTAGTTTTTATTCTGTTTGGAGTTTATCATCTGAGCCTGTATCAGATGCGGGATAAGGAGCCGGCTTATATTTACAGCGGCCTTTTTTTGCTGCTCATGTCCGTTACTATTGCAACCACAAGTGAAAAGTTTTTGCTGCAGCTCATGCCGAACCTGCCTTACAGCCTTGCCTTCAAGCTTCAGGATTTTTCTCTTATAGCAAGCCTGATAATGCTCATCCTGTTTATATCCTGTCTGGATCCTGGGGGAAAGCGCAAAAAAAGCCTGCTGTTATTCTTGCTTCCGCAATTTATTTATATCGGGCTGATTTTGTTTACCCCCTATCATATTTACACCTATGTGAAGGGGCCTCTAACCCTTTATACGGTCCTGCTTCTGCTTCGCTATGTTCCAAGGTTCCTCCATTCCCTGCTAATAAGAAAAAAGGAGCGGCGTGGGGGTGACGGCTCCGGTTACGCGGTTGTGGGCATGACCCTAATGGGAGTCATGCTTTTATGCTCCACCCTGTACTATACCGGAAGAACCGACAGCCGTCTTGGCATTAACCTGAGTGTGGTGGGCTTTATTCTTGCCATGAACCTGTTTATGGCAAGGCGCTTTACCAATAAAATGAATGAGGCGCAGCAGCTTTCCGAAGAGCTGATTAAAGCCAATAGGGTCAAGGATGAATTTTTAGCCCGAACCTCTCATGACCTTAAAACCCCTCTTCATGGCATTATGAATATTTCGGCCCATTTGCTCAATGAGGAGGCTTCAGCTTTGAACGGCGCTCAGCGGGAAAACCTTTCTCTCATTCAGGACACTGCCGCACGGCTTTCGTATCTTGTAAATGATTTAAATGATCTGGTGAGGCTCCGGCATGAGGAACTGATGCTCAGCCTCACGAATGTCGATCTCTATGTTGCCGTCCAGGTGGTTTTTCAGCTGTTATCCTTTGATTTAAAGGGAAAGGCCCTGCGGTTTGTTAATCATGTCATGCCCGGAACCTATGTGCAAGCGGATGAAAACAGACTTATGCAAATTCTGTATAATCTTTTTGATAATGCCGTCAAGCACACCCATGAAGGAGAAATTACGGCCCGGGTAAAGGAAGCCGGTGAAAGTCAGATCTTTACGTTGTCCGATACGGGCTGCGGCGTACCCCCAGAGG
>JAEXPO010000492.1 GCA_023446675.1 Bacillota bacterium
CCCTTATTCTTTTGGTATTCACACTTTTAGCCTGGAGCTCAGTAAGAAAATCCTTTTCCACCAGAGAACGAAGCTGCTCCTCCACCGGCCTGCCGTGAAGCTCCAGGTGCTGCATGACGAAATGAAGTACGGTTCCAATCTCTGCGGCGGAAAGGCCCTTTTTCTCTTCCAGGAAAAGCGGCTTTTTAACCAGTGCCGGGGGCTTATCAGGCATAAGCAGGGCATCCTCGTCCCTGTTTACCTCCAAAAGCCGCTTCATTTCCGTAACGGATACCTTAGAGGGTACCCGGCTTGCACTCTCAAAGACATATTTCCAGGACAAACGCCGTGAAACCTCTCCGTCATCCGCTTTGCTCTCGGCTGTTTCCGAAATGAGGGCATTGTTGAGCCATTCCACCAGGGCCTGCTCACCCACGGCTTTTTCCCCTTCCTCCCCTGTTACGTCCCTTTTATGCCAGCGCCTTACTTCAAAGGCGGAGGGTTCCGTCTCCTCTGATAAACCCAACCCTCCGTTAAAACCGCCCCATTCTCTTAAGGCTCCTCCATGAGGATGACCCATAAGAGCCGGGCCAATCCAGTCCAGATACCGTGTTGCTTTGAGCATGGCATAGGCAGGCAGACGAAGCTCCCCATCCCCCAGACGCCCCCATTTTTCGCAGGCCTTGGCCACATCCGCTACTGTTCCTGTCAGAATGAGCTTTTCCCGGGCCCGGGTAAGGGCTACATAGAGAATGCGCATCTCCTCGGAAAGGGTTTCCCGCCGTATTTTTTCCCTTAGGGCAAGCTTGGCGGCGGATGGGTAGGAGAGCCGGATGCGGGTATCCACCACATCCGGGCCAAAGCCCAGATCCTGATGGAGCAGAATGCTTTTGTTCATGTCCTGCATATTAAACTTTTTGCCCAGCCCCGATACAAAGACGACAGGAAATTCCAGGCCCTTGCTTTTATGTATGCTCATGATGCGCACCACATTGTCGTTTTCACCCAGGGTTTTGGCGCTGCCCATATCCCCCTGGCTGCTTTTGAGCCTGTCCATAAACTGAATGAAATGAAAAAGCCCCTTGTAGCTTGTTTCCTCAAACTGCCCTGCTCGTTCAAACAGAATGCGCAGATTGGCCTGACGCTGCCCTCCTGCGGTCGAGGCTCCCACCAAAGCGTAATAGCCGGTCTCAGTATAGAGCCGCCATAAAAGCTGATCCGTGGGCAAATGAAGGGAGAGGTCCTGCCATGCCTTAAGCTTTTGTAGGAAGCGGGCGGATTTGGCTATCAGGGCTTCCTTTTCCGAATTTTCCACAGTGCTTTCTTCCAGAGGGGGTTCTTCCCAAGAGCCCTTTTCAAGAAGCTTTTCCAGAGGGTTTTCTTCAGGAAGTATCTCTTCTCGAGTTTTCTCTTCCGAAGAGATTTCCTCTCCAGCCATTTCCTGGTCCATACCTGCCAGCTTTACCAGGGCGTCGTACAGGCACGCCTTTCTGTCGGCAAGGCGGATGCTTGCCAAATCATCGGTGGTATAGGAAAAAAGCGGCGAGCGAAGCACCGCCAGGAGGGGAATATCCTGAAAGGGATTATCAATAATCTGGAGGAGGGAGAGCATAATCTCCACCTCCACGCTTTTAAAAAAACCCGTGCCCGTGTCGGCAAAAGCGGAAATACCGTTTTGGGCAAGCTCCTCCATAAAAACCTCGGACCATTTGCTGGTGGTGCGAAGAAGAATGACTATATCCCTGAATTCCAGCGGGCGGTAGCCCTTCCGGCTTTTATCAAAAACCTGAAAGGCGCAGCCTTCCTCCCGTGGGCTTTTAAGCTCCAAAATTCGTCTGGCGCACACCCTGGCCTCCAGGCGAATGGCGCCCAGAAACTCCGCGCTCTCCTCAAAATCCACCGGTTCCCCGCCGTCCTCTTCTCCGGTGCCAGGAGAAGCCTCAGCTTCAATTCCGGGAGCAGCATTTCCGTCATCCTGCTCCGGACCGGAGGTTTCAATAAGGTGAAGCTCCGCCGCACCGCCAAAAAGGGTGTCCGGCTCCTCCGGCTCAGGGTAAAGGGCGCCGGGATACAGGGCTTCCTCCCCGGTATAATCAAGCTCTCCGGCTTCCAGTGACATTATTCTGAAAAAAACGTAGTTGATGGCATCCACCACCGATTTACGGCTTCTGAAGTTCTTATAGAGCAAGATTTTTCTGAAAGGGCTGCCCTCCTCCATGGCATAGAGCCGGTACTTTTCCATGAAAAGATCCGGACGGGCCTGACGAAAGCGGTAAATGCTCTGCTTCACATCGCCCACCATGAAAATATTGGGCCTGTTTTCATCCACCCTGGAAATGAGGCTTAAAAGCAATTCCTGTACCAGATTGCTGTCCTGGTACTCATCTATAAAAATTTCTTCAAACCGCTCCCTGTAAGATTTGGCGGCCTCGGTAGGCTCAAGGCCGTCGTCGGTTTTAACAGCCAGCACCTCCAGGCAGTAATGCTCCAGATCGTTAAAATCCACCAGCGAACGGCGGCTCTTTTTTTCCTCAAAACGGCGGCTAAAATCCTCTGTCAGCAGGGAAAGGCATTCCATAAGAGGATGCAGCACCTTAAGATCCTTATAGAGCTCACTGCTCTTTGCTATAAAAAATCGCTCCCTGAGCTTCTTTATGCCGTCCTTTACCTCATCCCGTTCCCGTTTAAAGGCCTCCTGAAGTACCTTATCCCCTTCCTTTACTATGGGAAGGCGGCCAAAGCCATAGGTTTCCAGGGCCGTAACCAGCCTGTCCCATATTCCCTTTTCCTCATTATCACGAAGGCTTATAAGCCCTTCCAGTGAAATTAAATCCTCCTTTGAGGCCTGAAGGTATTTTTCAAGCCCCTCAGCCTGATAAAGCCTTATTTGAAAGGCCTTGTAGCGGGCGGCCATACCTTCAAGCTCCTGACGTGCCGCAGTCATAAGAAGCCTGCCCCAGGGTGACAGGGCAAAATCCGGCCCATCAGCTTCTTTGGCATCTTTGGCTTCACCGGCATCTTTGGCTTCACCGGCATCTTTGGCTTCTTCAGCTTCTTCGGCTTCATCATGTCCAGGAACACAAAAAAGGCCGGTCATCTCCTTAAGCCAGGCCTCCGGCCAGGGGCTGCTCTGGACAAACTCATAAAGGTTCAGCACCATATCCATAATAAGGCTGTCGTCCCTGTTTCCCCCATAGCATTCCAGAAGATCAAAAAAGCCCTTGTTCTCCTCCGCTTTTTCATATTGATCCTCAAAAAGCTCATTCAAGGCCTCCAGCTTCATGAGGCGGCCTTCCGTTTCGTCCAGGATGCGAAAGCCCGGATCCAGGTTCAGCCGGTGGAAATGGCTTTTAACCACCTCCATGCAGAAAGCGTGAATGGTGGTTATGCTTGCCTTTCCAACCAAGGTCATCTGCCTTCTTAGAAGGGCCGAACCGGGATTGTTCTCCAATGCCTCCGCCAGGGCTTCGGTGAGCCTGGCGCGCATTTCGGCGGCAGCGGCGTTGGTAAAGGTAACAATGAGGAGCCGATCCAAATCCACAGGCTCCCTTTCATCGGTGACACGGCGGATAATCCTCTCAACGAGCACCGCCGTTTTACCTGCTCCCGCAGCCGCTGCCACAAGCAGGTTTGAATGCCTTGCCGTTATGGCGGCAAGCTGTTCCTCTGTCCATCGGGCCGTACTCATTTGGTTCCCTCCTCCTGTTCAATCATATCCCATACCTTGTCGCTGGGCCGGTCGTAAAGCTGCCTGTAGCCGTTATCCTTCCGGCTGGGGTCAAACTGGCAGACGGCAGAGTAGGCGCAGAACTGGCAGGACGTGCCGCTCTTTTTCTTATAGGGACGAATGCTGGCGCTTCCGGTAAGAATTTCCCCGCACAGGCTTTTTAAAAGCCTTCGGGTGTAGCGCCTCAAATTTTTAAATTGATCCAGAGAGGCCACCGACGAATTTTTGCCCAGTACCTCGGCCTTGGTCAGGGAAACGGGCAGGATGGGCGAGGTTCCCGTAAACTCCCTGTCCATTTGCCTGATCAGCCGGACATCGGCCAGAAGAAGGCCTCTCATTTTAAGCTGCTTTTGGATGGCATCCTCAATTTCCTCTTCGGTGACCGGCCCGCTCTTTTTAATAATGGGATCGTCCACCCGAAAATAGAGCATGCCGCCGGGCAGGAAGTCGCCCACGCCCCAAAGGGCATCCATATAGGTGACAAGCTGAATTTGAAGGCCGTAGTAAAGATCCGAAAGCTTGAAGTCCTTTGCTCCCGACTTATAGTCCACAATACGAAGATAGGTGCCCTCCTCGGTGCGCAGGGCGTCCACCCGGTCAATACGTCCGGTAAGGTAAATGCGCTTGCCTGAGTCCAGCTCAATGACAATGGGAGGGAACTTCTCGGACGCGCCAAAGCCCATTTCATAGCCAAGAGGCTCAAAGCTGCTTCTCCGGATATGTCCGGCAACAAGCCAGACCGCCCGGGTAATCACCCGCTTAAGCCTCAGAGTAAGGGCGGTATAGCGTCTGGAGCCGGAAATGCCGGAGCCGCCCATTTTTTCAAGCATCTCGTCAACAATGGCCGATACCTTTTCCTCGCACCAGGCCCTTGAAAAATCACGCCAGGAGGCTTCCCCTTTCTCAATAGCTTCTGAAAAGAGCCGGATAACCTCATGCATAAAGGTGCCCACATCCGGAGCGCTTAGCCTGAACATTTTCCGTTCCTGGGCATTGAGCCCATATTTTACAAAGTATGAAAAAGGGCAGGCGGCAAAGCTTTCAAGCCGCGAAACACTGGTGCGGGATGGATCGCCGTATAGGGCGGCCACCGTTGCCTCCTCCATGACCTCCGCCTCATTGCGCCTTAAAAAGGCCTCCCTCACAGCCTCCATCCCCATACCCTCCGATGCGCGCACCTGGAACCATCGTCCCGCGGCCAGCCACACCGGGCTGAACGCCCCGCCGTCGGCCTTTTCCCTTAAGGACGAAATCATACGCCTGTAGGCGGAGGCAGGCCGCTGTATTTGAAAAAGGGCCTCCTCCCTGGAGCCTGTGGGTATAAGGTTGCCTGTTTCAGAAATATGAGGAAACACCTTTCTCAAACGCGCCACAATCATGGACGGACGCAGGGAGCGGCCTTCCCTGTCGGAGACGGGCCAGCTGATGCGAAGGTACCGGGTGGCGGTGGAGAGGGTCTTATAAATGAGAAACTGCTCGTCAAAGGCTCTGCTCCGCGAATCCCCCGCCAGCTCAAGACCCAGTTTGTCAAGGCTGGCTCTCTCCCTGTCGGTAAGGACCCCCTCTTCTGAGGAGGAGGAGGGAAAAATGCCGTCATTCACTCCCAATACGAAAAGAAACTTAACCGACTGGCTCTTGGAGCGTTCCACACTGCCCACTAGCACCTGATCCAGGGCAGCGGGAATAAGTCCCAGCTCGTACTCCCCAAGACCGATTTCCAGGGCCTCCGAGAACCTTTCAAGGGTTAAGGAATCGTCTCCCATTACCTCCACTGCCTGATCGAATACAGCCATGACATTGTTCCAAACCTGAGTGTATTCCGCTGCCGATGCAGGATCCCCTTCCTTTTGAAAGACGTCCACCATGGCAGACAGCCTGTCCGGTACACCCAGCTCACACAAAAGGTCATAGAGCGCTCCTGCGATAACGGCAGCGGTTTTCCCGCCCCTTACCCTGTCGCGGAAGGTCCTTAAGGGCTCATATACCCGTTTTCTTACGGCATTTATCGCCTCAAGGGGATTCTCCACGGAGTCGGAGGGCTTGTCTGCCGCCAGAAGGTCCGGGCTCATATCCCAGTCCTTTCCGGCGCTCCAGCGGCTCCCCCGTATACCGCAGGCCAGCACATAGTTCTCCAGACGGTTGATTGCCTCCGGCTCAATTCCGGTAAGGCCAGTTTTCAGATAGCGAAAGACCGAGTCGTAGGACCAGTTTTCAATAATCACCGCCATGGCCGAGAGTACAAGCCTTGCTAAGGGATGCTGAACAACAGCCAGCTTTCCGTCCAGAAAGAAGGGAATGGCGTATTCGGAAAAAACAGCTTCAACAAGGCCCCGATAGCCCTTAAGATCCCGGGTGACAACAGCAATATCCCGAAAGCGGCAGCCCTTATCCCGGCACAAACGAAGAATTTCACAGGCAGCCGCCTCCACCTCCGAATAGGTATTGGTAGCCGGATATAAAAGAATGCTCCGGGTAGCCTCCTTATACTCTTTTGGGGGATAAGCTCCGTAATTCTTTTCCAAATGGGCAAGCTCCCGACTGCCTGAGAACCGGGGAAGTACCGAAGGTGCTATCCGAACAGGAGGCTCCTCTGCCGTACCCGCCTCCAGGGCAAGCCGTTTAAGCTTCCTGGCCGCGTTGAAAACCGTGTGGAAAACATCGATGCCTTCTCCCGCCGAGCCCTCTTCCTCCGGCTCGGCACACAGGCTGATGCTTACGCGAAGAGCCGTTTTCATAAGGCACTCCATAAGCCGGTATTCCTGGGGAGTAAAGCTGGAAAAGCCGTCTATCCATATTTCGGCCCCTTTATAAAGAGGCTCCTTTAAAAGCTTGTCGCAAGCCAAGGTCAGGTCGTCGTCCGAATCCCTGTACCGGCTTTTAAGCTGCTCCTCAAAAGCCGCGTAAATGGCGGCAAGCTCATTCATTTTAAGGGTAAGGGAATTCTCCCCCCCCATTTTTTCGGCTGCCCCAAAAGGGTTTCGGGTTTTACATTATAGCGCTTAAACTCGGTGATAAGGCCCCCCATGGTGCCTGCAAAGCCTCTTCTTTTGGCTGCTCTGGAAAAATAGCGAAGCTTTCCCTTCATTGTGTCCATAATCCGGTAGAGGAGCATGGCCTTTCCAGCGGGATGCACATGGGGACGGGTAAGCCCTCCCGCCTCATTAAAAACACGAAAAGCAAGCCTTCTGAAGCTTAGTACCTGAACCTCCAGAACGCCTTCTCCTTCCATCACCTCGGCCAGCTCTTTTTCCGCCTGAAAGGAGAATTGTTCAGGGACGAGTAAAATCCGGGGACGCTTAATACCGCTGCGAAGACTTTTTTTTATGTCCTCCAGCACAAACCAGGACTTTCCGCTGCCTGCCCTGCCCATAATCAACCGTAAACTCATAATAAGTCACATTCCTGTTACAGCTTTGTTTTAAGTGTAGAGATCGGCCTCTGCGATCTTAAATAATACCTTATCGCTGATAAACGTCAATAAAAAGCAAGAATTTTTATCGGCGCCTCTCTCCAGTTAGGTTGCGGGCATAGCCCGCTTTAGCTGATGGGACTTATTATAACATAACGGCTTTAATCAGGCATCTCCTGCGCAGCGGCGGCCAATTCCTGATTTTCAAGCAATTCGTAAAGCTCAACCTCAGGCAAAGGACGGCTGAATAGATAGCCCTGAATTTTTTCACATCGACTTTGGATAAGAAAATCAAACTGCTCCCTGGTTTCAACACCCTCCGCTACAACGGACATGCCCAGGCTTCGTCCGATTCGGATAATGTTTCCGGTAAGCTTGCCGCTGTTTTCATCAATGGTGACGTTATCTATAAAGGATTTATCAATTTTAAGGGTGGAAATGGGAAGCTGCTTTAAGTAGCTTAGGGAGGAATAGCCTTTTCCAAAATCATCCAGAGCCATTTTTATGCCGTTTTTCCGAAGACCGTCAAGCTTTGCGGCCACCAGATCAAAGGATTCAATAAGAACGGATTCGGTTATTTCAAGCTCAAGGCACCGGGAATTAAGTCCATACTCCTCAAGTATGGACAGAACGGTTTCCTCAAAGTCCATCTGCATTAGCTGGAGAATGGAAATATTGACGCATACGGTTATATCCTGATATCCCTTGTCATTAAGGCGCTTGATGAAAGCACAGGCATTTCTTAAAACCCACTGTCCCAGAGCAAGGATAATATGGGTATCCTCCGCAATCTTTATGAAGCGTACGGGCGAAACATAGCCCAGCTCCGGGCTGTGCCAGCGTATAAGAGCCTCAAGGCCTGTTATCCTTCCGCTTTTAATGTCCAGCTGAGGCTGGTAATAAAGCTCAAACTCACTATTATCAATGGCCTTCCGGAGGTATTTTTCAATATGCATGCGCTCGGTAAAGGGTTCGTTTAACCGGGGGTTATACAATACAAACCTGTCCCGGCCCTCTGCCTTTGCCTGATACATGGCGATGTCCGCGTATTTGAGAAGCTCCTCCAGGTGCCTGCCATGTGCGGGATAAAGAACCATGCCGATACTGAAATTCATATGAACAAAGCTTCCATCCACCTCGAAGGCCTCCCTGAAGCCCTTTAAGAGAGCAACAGCCGCGGCCTGGGCTTCATCCTTTTCTCCGTCCAGCTTAATAAGCACCAGGAATTCGTCGCCGCCAATGCGGTAAACCGTGGCATTGGGCTTTATCAGGCTTTTTATTCTCTGGCCCGCAGCATTAATCAGCTTGTCGCCGTATGTATGGCCCATGGTATCGTTAATGTACTTAAAATTATCCATATCAATGTAAAGAATAGCGGCCCCTGCACAGGGATACTCCTCACAGCTTCGCCGCGTTCTCTCAAAGGCCTCGCTGAGCTCAAGCTTGTTGGGAAGGCCTGTCAGAAGGTCATGATAAGCGATATAGCTCATCTTTTCTTCATTTTCACGGATAAGCTTATGATTTGCCAGAATTTCATCATACTGCTGCTTAAGCTCTTCCTCTGCGGCAGTCAGCTCCTCATAGGTCGATTCCAGCTCCTCGTAATTCTTCTGCAGGCGGGCTTCGTATTCCTTACTCATGGTAATGTCTATGAGGGACCCGGCAAAGCGGACGCAGGTACCGTTTTTATCCTTAAGAACCTTGCCCCTGGCATCAAACCACAGATACTCACCGGTTTTGCGCCTCATACGGTATTCCACATGATAGAAGGGCGTATCCCCCATAAGGTGCTCCCGGCGGGCTTTGTCCGCAAGGACTGCATCCTCGGGGTGGATGATTACCTTCCAGTCCCCGTTTTCTTCGTTGAGCTCACCCTTTTCATATCCAAGTATTTGGTAGGCTAAATCCGATATGTAATATTTGTTCCTTACCATATCCAAATCCCATATAATAGCTCCAGAACCACCTGTTGCCAGTCTGTAACGCTCATCACTGGTTTGGAGCAGGCCGCGCATTTTCTTAATGCGTCTTAAGTTGAGGCTGTTTATGACCAAAAGACTTATAAGTTCGGCAAAGACCATTGTGACGCTCCAAACAAGGGTGCTGTAGGTTCGCAAAAAAGAAAAGGGCCGCTCCAATATTTCAATATCTCCCGGAATTTGATTTTCCGCAATGCCAAAACGGGTCATGGCATGGTAGTTAACGGCATTTAAGCGTGTGCTTCCATCCACGTAGGGAATTTCACCGGCAGACTCTCCCCCAAGGACCCGAAGGGCCAGAGCGGCAGCTTCCTTGCCCTGATAAACGCCGCTTGCCATGCTGCCCCCCATGGCTCCCCCTGTCATGCCGAAATCATACAGATGATAAACAGGAACGGCACTTTGGACCGCTATGGCCTTAACGGCAGGATCAAAGCCCACAATCCGTCCCTCTCCGTCGCTGTAGTAGGTTGTTACAAGCACAATGCTGTCGTTTTCCAGTCCCTTAACCGTATTGATAACCTCATTGAAGGACAGATTGTTCATGGGGACAACGGTTAAATCCGAGTAAGCCTCCTTTATACTTTCCGTAGCGGACTGTCCGACGGACAAGCCGCTTTCTGAGTTGTCAAAGAGCAGGTAAATGTTTTTAATATTGGGATTGATTTCAAGCGCCAGTCCTACGGTTTCCGCGGGATAAAGGGTTTCAATGACACCCGTAATATCGGGTTCACCATGGATGAGGGTTTCAATTCCGCTTTCATTGACTCCGCTGAAAACAATAGGCGCATCTGAAAAAAGCTCGCTCCGGTATTTAAGGGCAAAAGCAAGAGCAGCGTCATCGGTGGCCATAACAAGGTCAATTGGCAGGTTTTTGTATTT
>JAEXPO010000503.1 GCA_023446675.1 Bacillota bacterium
TTTTAACACTATACCCATTTGTTATCAATGCGAAAAATCCATGTCTAAAACAAGAGAATCATTTAACATCGGTTCTCTTGTTTTAGACAATTTTTTAAACTAGATGGGAGGATATTAAAACACACTAAAATTTACGTTAAGAATGCTGAAAACCCTTGCCAAGCAAGAGTTTTCAGACAAATCGTGGTGGAGGCGGCGGGAATCGACCCCGCGTCCGAAACCATATCCGCAAGAGCATCTCCGGGTGCAGTTCATGTTTTAGCATTCCCTCTCCTGCACGCCCATGAACAGGCTTGCAGCTTCAGTAGCTTCATTTGTCATGCATGGCTCAAAGCTTTGCCATGTCACGTTCACCACTGTCGACGCCTTATCCCGGGCCGTGGTACTCCCAGGTAAGACGACAGCCTAATTAGGCTGCAAAAGCTAAATCGCTATTATTGTTTGCGTTTAATTTAATTTCCCGTTTTTTAAAGTGGCCTACGAGAATCCACTACCCGCTTCTCTGACTTCAACAATCCCGTCGAAACCTTAACGCCCCCATATAATGGGCGCTTAAGGAATGTTTTAAAGCCGTATTTTTTATTATAACACAGGTTATTTTATTTTTGTACCTGTGATTATATCCATTTTTCTGTCAGCTTAATCCAATGACAAGGCTTTCATAAAACCCGGTCCTGCCTTATCTGGAGGTATCCTTAATTCTTCTGTCAATTTCCCTTTGAGCGTCTTTTTTAGCTGAATCCTCGCGTTTATCATACAGCTTTTTGCCTCTGGCAACCGCAACCTCTACCTTAACCATTCCCTTTTTGAAGTAAAGACTTAAAGGAATAACGGTTAACCCCTTCTTCTGAATCTGCCCCAGAAGCTTGTTAATTTCATAACTATGCATCAGAAGCTTTCTGACTCGCAAAGGATCATGGTTGAAACGGTTTCCCATGTCATAGGGGCTGATGTGCAGGCCGCTGACAAAAATTTCGCCATCCTTGATAGTGGCATAGCTGTCCTGCAGATTGGCCCGCCCTAAGCGAAGGGATTTTACTTCCGTTCCAGTAAGCACGATTCCTGCCTCATAGCATTCCTCAATAAAATATTCATGTCTTGCCTTTCGGTTTTGCACAATAACCTTTGTGCCTTCCCCAGCCATACCTGCCACCTCCTAAACAGCCCGGAATAAACACCTTTTGCACTTCTTCCCTTAAAGTCTTCAAAGAAATGGACTTAAGACATTCGCCTGAATCTTTTTCAAAAGAAGAAAACCTCCTTCATGGGGAGGCACTAATCAGTATACACGCTGGATTATTTCCGGTCAACAATTAACTTATAGCCTCTTCAATTCATAATTTGGCTTAGTTATAGCCTGCATGGCCTTATTTATTATCGTTTGTTGTCATTTATTATCTTTGGACGATATAAAGACCTTTGACGGTGGTAAGCCCTTGGAGGCCTTAAAGACCTTAGAAAAGTAGAAGATATCCGAAAAGCCGCAATGCTGGGCGGCTTCGTTGACGTTGTACTCCCCGCTTTTCAGCATGTTTTCAGCCTGGTTCAGCCGAATTGCCATTAAATACTGCCTGAAGGTCATACCGGTGGACTGCTTAAACAAGGCGCCGAAGTAAACATGATTCAAGCCCGATAACTCAGCTACTTTATGAATGGTTAATGGCTCATTAAAGTGATCCGTAATGTAACGGATTACCTTTTTTATACGCTTGTCAATCGTTCCCGAATCGTTTTGATAAACAATCAGCTCAAAAAAACGATGTAAAATGCTTAAAAAAATAGCTCTGGATTTCATTATATGACCCGGTTCCCGGCGCAGCCATTCATAATTAAGCTCGTTGTACAGCGAAACAATGTCCTGGTGATAGCCGATAGAGCAGACAAGAGGGAACGGAAAAGGGGCATCCTGTCCATAAAGGCTTCGCAGCTGAAGATTCGCCGCATAGCATTCCATCAAATCCTCCGGAGGGCTGACTGCAACGCGGAGAGTTCCTGTGGGTATGCATAGGAGGTCGCCGGCTGAAACATTGTATTTTTTTTCTTCTATCTGGTACTGGGCGCTTCCCTTTATAATATAGGTAATATCAATAAAATCAATAACGCTTTTATCTATTTTCCAGTCAAATGCACATTTTCTATGGATAAAATAGTTAATATCCGGGATCAAGTTTTCATAATCCGTATAATTCATAACGATACCTCTCCGACGATATCTTTAATTATTACAAATATACTTTAGTTTATCCATTACAAAGGGCATACGTCAATGCTATACTACAATTGCAATAAAAATAACATTCATTTTATCAGTTCATTTAGATATAATGCACAATTTCTTAGATTAAAATTTGTGGGGGCAGTAATAAAGTGAAGACAGAACCAAGGTATTCTCAATATAATGCATGGCTGCAAAAAGCGAACCCGAATCAGACAAAAGCCATGCACCTCGTTGCTTCTGAAGATGTACATAAAACAGCTGTTAATGAGTGCATTGAAGGAATGCAAAGACTGTTTGGCCCAAATGTATGGCAGCAGGACTCAAATTATGCAATAAAATTAAGCATTAATACCCAATTTCCTAAAGAAGCCTATCGCCTTTATGCTTCTGAATCAGAACTTCTTATTGAAGGCGGCGACACCAATGGCGTACTTTACGGGGTTTTCTCCCTGTTGCTCCGGCTGGGAGCAGGAGAGGCCCTTGAAAGTATTGATGCGTATAGCGCTCCGGTTGCGGGGCGGAGGCTTTTAAACCACTGGGATAACCTTGACGGCAGTGTCGAGCGGGGATATGCGGGAAGCTCCCTGTTTTTTAATAATAATGACATTAGCTATGACCCTGCAAGAATACGTGATTATGCACGCCTTCTTGCGTCAATTGGTATAAATGGACTTGCCATTAACAATGTAAATGTAACGCCTCAAAGCGCACGACTAATTACAACCGAGATGCTTCCAAAGGTTGCGGAACTTGCCGGTTTATTTCGTCCTTACGGTATAAGGCTTATTTTGTCCGTACATTTTGAAAGCCCGGTTATACTGGGAGACCTGCCCAATGCGGATCCTCTGGATTCCCAAGTTGCCGGCTGGTGGAAAACGCAGACCGAAACCATATACAAATATGTTCCGGATCTTATGGGCTTTCTGGTAAAGGCGGACTCTGAATTTCGTGGCGGGCCCGCTACCTTCGGGCGTACCCAGGCGGACGGAGCCAATGTCCTTGCCAGAGCATTGTCACCCCATGACGGAACAGTGTTCTGGAGATGCTTTGTGTACGATTATCAGCAGGACTGGCGAGATAAAAACACCGACAGGCCCAAAGCCGCTTTTGACCACTTTTACCCGCTGGACGGCCAATTCGACCCCAATGTGGTGCTTCAAATTAAATTTGGCCCCGTTGATTTTCAGGTTCGAGAGCCCCATTCCCCTTTGCTGGGAACAATGAAAAATACCCGCCGGGGCCTTGAGCTTCAAATAACTCAGGAGTATACGGGACATCAGATTGACCTTTATGCTCTGGCTGTACAATGGGAAGAGGTTTTCATAGAGTCCGTGGATGAACAGCTCAGGATTAGGGATTTACTGGGAAAATCCATAGATACCGTATGCGGAGTAGCTAATATTGGCAATGATTTCAATTGGACGGGAAATATTATGGCCCAGGCCAATCTGTTCGCTTTTGGACGGATGGCATGGAATCCGGATCTGACGTCCGACCAGATTCTGAGGGAATGGGTAAGGCTGACCTTTGGGAAGGATCCGGAACTTGTTGAGAACATCACCTCCATGCTGCTTGCATCCCGAGGCACTTACGAGAAATACACCTCCCCCCTTGGTATTGGCTGGATGGTAAACGAAGGAAATCATTATGGTCCCAGCGTGGACGGCTACGAATACAGAAAATGGGGGACCTACCACCGTGCGGATCATGAAGCCATCGGCATAGACCGTACATCCCAGGGTACGTGCTTTACACAGCAATACGCTCCCTGGCTGACCAGGCTCTATGACAATGTGGAAACCTGTCCGGAAAATTTACTTTTGTTTTTTCACCGCCTTCCCTACGATTATGTTTTGAGAAGCGGGAAAACACTGATCCAGCATATCTACGACACTCATTTTGAGGGTGTTCTGGAGGTTGAAAGCTTTATAAGCCTATGGGATCAATTGGAGGCGAAGCTTCCGGAAGAGGCCTTCCAATCCGTCAGAAAACGCCTTGAGCTACAGCTTGCCAATGCCAGGGAATGGCGGGATGTTGTCAACACTTACTTTTACCGAAAGTCTGGAATCCCTGATTTGTTGGAAAGAATAATCTATACGTAATAGACGCTAATTTGATAAACAGGAAAAGGGGTGCAACAGTGAAAAGTATATCCTTACAGGCATTAAACGTAAAAAACCGTAAAAAGTTAAATTATTTAAGCCGTTACTGGACCCTCTATCTGCTTTTGCTTCTTCCCATTGCTTATTTTGTGGTTTTCAAGTACATTCCCATGGCATATATCCAGATCGCCTTTAAAAAGTACAGTATTGTACAGAGCGTCTGGGAAATGCCCTGGGCGAATAACGGTGGTTGGGAGTATTTTATCAAGGCCTTTTCCAATCGTGATTTCATCTATGCATTGCGTAATACCCTTATGCTCAACCTGCTTGACCTTGTAGTCGGCTTCCCGGCACCCATTATATTGGCTCTGCTGCTCAATGAGCTGGCGTTTAAGCGCTTCAAGCGCATCACCCAGACCGTTGCCTATATGCCCCACTTTCTTTCGTGGATTATTATCTACGGCATGGCGCGGCAGCTTTTAGCTCCTACCACGGGGCTTGTAAACATCGTGCTCAACCGTATGGGAATGGAATCCGTACCCTTTCTCAATGACCCCGTCCTTTGGGTTGTAACCTATGTGTTCCTGGGTATTTGGCAAAGCGTCGGTTGGAACACCATCATTTATCTGGCAGCCATTACGGGAATCAATCCGGAATTGTATGAGGCAGCGGCAATGGACGGCGCCGGACGAATAAGGAAAATATGGCACATAACCTTGCCGGGCCTTCGTCCTACCGTTATCGTTCTGCTTATTTTAAGCCTCGGGCGCATTTTGGGAAGTGAATTTGACAGGCCCTACGCCTTGGGCAATGCCCTGGTCAATAATGTTTCCAATGTTATCGCAACCTTTGTTTATACAAACGGTATCCGTGGCCTTCAATTCTCTCTGACCACAGCAGTGGGGCTGTTCCAGTCGGTCGTCGGCGTTATTTTTGTCGTGGGCGCAAACGCTCTGGCTAAAAAGTTCGGCGAACGCGGCATTTTATAAGGAGGTGATGCAGAATGATTAAATCAAAAACAACAAAGCTTGGTGATTGGATTGTTGCCTTCTTTTGCTTCCTTCTTATTATTATATGTCTTCTGCCGCTGGTTAACATTCTGTCCCGTTCTTTAAGCTCTTCGGAAGCGCTGATCCGCAACCAGGTAGGGCTATGGCCCGTGGGCTTCAATACGGAGGCCTACCGCATGGTGCTTAAGGATAAAGACTATACCTGGGCCCTTGCCTGGACCGCCATCATAACGGTCATAGGCACCGTTGTTTCCCTCCTTATGACAACCATCTGCGCCTACCCCCTCACCTACGACAAGCTAAAAGGGCGCAAGTTTTTCAGTATCCTCATCGTATTCACTATGTACTTCAACGCAGGAACCATTCCGACCTATCTTTTACTTAAGGATCTGGATTGGCTCAGTAAGCCGGTGGTGCTTATTATTCCCTACTGCCTGAGCGTATTTAATATGATCATCATGCGAAGCTTCCTTTACAATATACCCGAAAGCCTCCGGGAATCCGCCGAAATTGATGGTGCCGGCCCCATTCGGGTACTTCTCAGCATCTACCTTCCCATGTCCACTCCTGTAATTGCCACCCTGTCCCTCTTTTACGCCGTCGGACGCTGGAATGGCTTTTCAGATGCATTGATGTTTATGAATGAAAGAAAATACTACCCTATCCAGCTTTTGCTTTATAACATCATTAATAGCATCTCCAGTATTGAGGTTGCAACTCAGGAAGGCTTTTCCCGGCCGGGATTGTCCGAGTCCCTCAAGGCCGCAACCGTCATGTTCGCCACTGTACCCATCCTGCTGGTTTATCCATGGATGCAAAAATACTTTATCACAGGTGTGACATTGGGCGCAGTGAAGGAATAACTCGTTTCCCAGACACAATGTGTCTAATAAAAATATAAGGAGGACTGACATGAAAAAAGCGCTTTCCATTTTACTTGCGAGTATGATTATGAGCACGCTTTTAGCGGCATGCGGCAATGATGTTACCACATCCACGCCCACACCCACTCCTACCCCAAGTGCATCGGCACCCGCAGAAAGCACACCGCCAAGTAATGCCGAAATTGTTGACGGAAAGTTTGTCAAAACAAGATCCATCACCGTTGAGGTCTATGACCGCGGCAATGATGGCGGTTCCACACCTGAGGACAACTTCTACACCGACTATATCAAAGAGGGAATGCTCCGTGACCATAATGTGGAGGTTACGTTTGTTCCCGTAGGCCGCTGGACCGAGGTTGATGAAATAAACAACCTGCTGGCAGCCGGTAACGCGCCCGATATCTGTGTCACTTACAGCTACCCGACCATCCAGACCTATGCCAATATGGGCGGAGTGCTTGACCTGGCACCTTTAGTGGAAGAAAGCAAGGACATGCTGACCAATCTCTGGGATCTACTGGAAGAAACCAACATCTATTATGACAAGGATCCCGATACCGGTACGCTGTGGGCTCTTGAAGCCAGACTTATTCACAACATGCGAATCAATACCTTCGTACGTGAGGATTGGCTTAAGAAGCTCAATCTTTCCGAGCCTACAACCCTTCAAGAGTTTGAAACCATGCTGAAGGCCTTCAAGGATAACGCCCAAGCGCTTCTCGGCAAGGATGCCGACAAGATGATTCCCTTCTCCATCAGCTTTGATGTGGGTTGGCGTGCAGACAATCTGAATGCATCCTTCTTCCCTGATACTATGACTGAAAAGGAAATGTATGTTAATGGTTTTGACGATAGACACCTGCTGTTCCCAGGTTATAAGCAGGGTATACAGGTTCTTAATAATTGGTACAACGATGGTCTTGTCTGGAAGGACTTCCCCTTGTACGGCAAGGGTGATACCACTGAAGACAATCTCCTGAAGGCCGGTTATGTCGGCGCCTTCATCCACAACTGGGATTATCCGTACCGCAATGGTCCGGAGGGTATCCACGCCAACCTGCAAACCTTGGTTGGGCCTGAGGCTGCATTTATTGCAGTGGATCCTTTCAAGAACGAAGCAGGCAAGCCTGCCAAATTTGTGGGCAGCACAGTTGACCGTAAGGTCTTCTTCCCTGGCACCAACGATGAGCCCGTGGCCTCTATGCTGTATCTGGACTTCATCAGCAAGCTGGAAACCCGCAAATTCCTCCAGCTTGGTGAAGAAGGCGTTACACATGAAGTTCAGGCCGACGGATCTGTCAAGCTTATTGCCAGGTCAGGCGGAGATCCCAAGATCATGAATTCTCCCAACAACATCGACTACACCATTACGGCTAACGGTTTGGATCTCGGCGACGAGGATAAAACCATTAAATCCATCGCTCTCGGTTATGCCGGTGTTGATAAGAGCTATATAGAAAAAGCTTACCAGACTGCTAAGAGCGAAGGCAGAACCACACCGTCCGTCCATGTGGGCGAAATTAAAGCCGAGGAAGGTATGGGCGCGGCACTTCCTGAAAAGCGCGATGCGTTCCTTATTCAATCGGTTGTTGCTAAACCCGATCAGTTCGACTCAGTGTATGACTCAGGACTTAAGGATTATCTCAATTCCGGCGGTCAGGCAATTATTGACGAGCGAACCGCGGCTTATGACAAATATAATAAATAAGAGATAAAAGTTAAGGATTACGTCTGCTTATAGTATAAGCTAAAGGGGAAATTGTGTTTACACAGCTTCCCCTCTTTTTTGCTTATTTTGAAACGTCATTATAAGAATGCATGACCGATTGGAGCCCGTCCCAAAACATGCAAAAGCGTCTTTGCATATACTATCGTATGCTGTAAAGAGAAGGATGAGAAAGAGTATGCCACACCCCTTTTGCTCACTAAACGGAGTCCAGCTGTCCGCGCTTTCTACCCTGATTGCTGTAAAGCTTGCAGAGGGTCTTTCCATTGAGGAGCAAAATGCTCTGGGCAATTTTTTGGCCTCCATTGGTTCTACAATGATGACCATAGCCGCTCAGGATGACTTTTGCCGCAGCCAGGCAACCGGCGAATCCTCCTCGATTATTATAACAAGATAAGTTCATCGGTATCTTCAGAGGCAGCCGGGCCCATATTTAGACCGAATACTCTCTCGTCATCAGGCTTTACATCCCTTGTAGGGTGTGAACATTCCCGGAACTAATATAAAGGCTTACATGTCAACTGAAATGACCTCTCCAGGGGTTTAATTAAAACCTTACAGTTCCACGGCAATTACCTCACATGCCGTTTTTATAAAATCCTTCATAAGGGGTGACAACCATTTATCACGGTGCCAGATAAGCTGTGAGCGTATGTCATAATCACAGGAATAATCCAGGCGGACCAGCTTGCCGTCATTCATTTCTCCGCAGGCGGCAGCTTTAGGAAGAATACAAATGCCCAGGCCGCTTGCAGCAAGATTTTTTATAGCCTGTATGCTTTCGGTTTCCAATACGATTTTAGGCTCAATCCCGTTACGCTGTAAGTCATTTAGAAAATTCCTGCGGTAGTAGGCTGCCGGTTCTGTCAATATTAGCGAAACCCCGCTAAAATCCTTGGGAGTGAGATTTTTTTTTGAAGCCAGATGATGGTCCGGAGAGGCAAGCACATAGATTGGCTCTACTGCCTCCCCGGTATAAATAATCTCGGGTACTTTATTCAAATAGCCGATTGTATAGGCTAAGTCAATTTTGTTATCACGTAATTCACTTAAAAATTCAGAGCATTTTAAAATTTTTAAATAAATCTCCACGTTCCCGTGGTTCTGCCTGAAGGCCTTAACTATTGCAGGCATTCTCTCAATACAAAGAGAATCACATACGCCAATTTGGAGCGTCCTTGTGTCCGTTATGTCCACTTCTGTAAGCCGGTGAAAATTCTGTGTCATTTTCAGAATTTGAAGTGTTAGAGGAAGCATTCTGCGGCCAACCTCCGTTAGTGTAATCTTTTTTCCTATTCTATCGAAAAGTGGGGCGCCAAGCTCCTCTTCCAGTTTTTTAATTTGCTGGGTAACGCAGGACTGGGTATACCCCAGTTCATCCGCTGTTTTTGTGAAGCTAAGCTCACTGCTCAGCCTGTAAAACGTTTCTAATTGTTTAAAATCCATAGGGTTACCTCATTGTCATTAAAATAATTTATAATCTCAATTATATTAATTAATTTTACTAATACATTTACTCATGCTATCATAGCCTTAAAAATTATTCAAGAAACGAGGCTTTATCAATGAATGAATTTATGAAAGCGCTGGTCAGCGAGGAATTGAACCCATTAATTCCTGCCGAAAAGGATTATTTCGGCCAATTAATCGGAGAATGGGATTTGGATTGGATTAGCGCAGTGGGAACAAGTAAAGAAAAGCGTGTTAAGGGTGAGTGGATATTCTCAAGAGTACTTAACGGTACGGGTATTCAGGACCTGTTTATCTGTCCCTCCAGAGAAGAGCGCAAGATAAGAAACGAGCCTGATGCTGAGTATGGAGCAACAATAAGAATGTATCATCCCTCAACAGGTAACTGGGAAATTTATTATTGCTGTTACGGAGAGTATGTACGGCTGGAAGCAGTTAAAGAGGACGACAGAATTGTGCTGACAGAAAAGGAACATGGTAACATGAAATGGATCTTCTCCGAGATAACGCCTGACCGTTTTCATTGGCAAAATGTCTCCCGAAACAGTGACGGCCACTGGATTGTTCGAAGCGACTGCCGTGCAAGCCGCAGAAATTGAAGTATGATGCCTGTATAGTGACTCTGGCTGGCCCCTTAATATAAATTAATCGCTCTGGCACGCCGGCATTTGTACGCCGTAATATTCATTTTCTCATCCTTCTTATAAAAAAGGGCATTTTTTTATTTCCAAGCTGTCACTTTCTGACGAAAGAACGAATATGAT
>JAEXPO010000527.1 GCA_023446675.1 Bacillota bacterium
GCCGTATAATAAGCCTCGTCATGCTCATCGGAGCCCTCATAACGCCGAATAGGTGTTCCCGAGGTGTTTTCAGTCCACAGCTTTTTGTCCTTGCGGCCCTGGTTATTTTTAATAACGCCATTGGCAGCGTCCAGGATGGTTTTTGTAGAGCGGTAATTCTGTTCCAGCTTGATGACCCGGCACTGTCCGAAATCCTTCTCGAAATCCAGGATATTTCTAAGGTTGGCTCCCCGCCAGCCGTAAATCATCTGGTCGTCGTCGCCCACCACGCATATATTCTTATTTTTATCGGCCAGCATACTCACAAGGGTATATTGAGCCGTGTTGGTATCCTGATACTCGTCCACCAGAAGGTAACGGAACTTGCCCTGGTAGTAGGAAAGTACATCCGGAAAATTGGCCAGTATACGGATGGTTAATAGGATGATATCGTCAAAATCCAGGGCATTATTAGCCTTAAGCTTTTGCTGATAAAGCTCGTAAAGCGCAGCAATTTTACTTAAACGGTAATCCCCGGCGTACATTTGTTTAAATTCCTTTGGACCGATAAGCTCGTCCTTGGCCCTTCCGATTTCATGCTGAACGGTTTTGGGAGGAAAGTTCTTGTCATTGATATTAAGCTGCTGAAGGCAGGACTTTATAAGGCTTTGCTGATCGTCCGCATCATAAATGACAAAGCTTTTGTCATAACCCAATCTGTCAATATCCCGGCGGAGCATGCGCACACAAACCGAGTGAAACGTTCCCACCCAGATATCGTTGGCGGTAGGGCCGATAAGGGTCTCCATTCTATCTTTCATTTCACGGGCAGCTTTATTGGTAAAGGTAATGGCAAGTATATTCCAGGGCCTCACGCCCAATTCTTCAACAATATAGGCTATGCGATGGGTCAGCACCCTTGTTTTGCCTGAACCTGCTCCGGCCAGAACAAGAAGAGGGCCCTCCGTGTGAAGCACAGCGGCCTTCTGTTCAGGGTTAAGACCCTCCAAAAGCTTCATGCCAGTCATCATTCCTTTCTTTAAAGCCTATAAATGCTCCCCCTTCATTTGTTTCTTTCTCATTGTTCTGATACAACTTAACAGTGTATCCCTTTAAACCCGAGAAACAACCGATGGGAGAACGGGGGCATAATATATACATTATAAAGGAGGCCAATACGTTAATCAAACATTTGTTCGAAATTATAGGCTCTTTATACAGTATAGCATTGGTAAGCATTAAGGAAAAGCTGTAACCTTCATGGTTCAATTTGGAATATGGAAAAATACATTATTCCGGATTCATTCCTAATTCAGATTTATGATATCTCCCTATGGGAATGACAAGAGGTGAATTTGACACAGGGTCGCTGATAACCGAGCACTCAAGATCGAAGACATCCTTTATCAAGCCGGGCGAAATAACCTCTGAGGGAGTGCCCTTAACAACAAGCCGGCCTTTATGAATAGCAAACAGATAATCCGCATATCTTGCTGCCAGATTAATATCATGCAGCACCATCACAATGGTAATTCCCCGCTTGCGGTTAAGATCCGTCAGTAAATCCAGAATCTCAATCTGATAGGCAATATCCAGATAGGTTGTGGGCTCGTCTAAAAGCAGAATGTCCGTCTGCTGCGCCAATGCCAGGGCGATCCAAACCCTCTGCCTCTGTCCCCCTGACAGCTCGTCCACACTTCTATTGGCAAGCTCTGAAATACCCACCGTTTCCAGGGCCTCCACGGTCGCTTCAAAGTCGCTTTTGTTCATTCCCTTTAAAAGCGTGCGGTAAGGGAATCGGCCTCTTGACACCAGATCGAAGACGGTTATTCCCTCGGGAACCACTGGCGACTGAGGTAAAAGGCCCAGGGTTCTGGCAAGTAATTTTGAAGGATAGCTATGGATGTCCTTCCCATCCAGTAGAATAGTGCCGCCGTCAGGCCTGATAAGTCTTGAAAAGGTCTTTAGCAGGGTCGATTTACCGCAGCCGTTTCCTCCGATAATCACACTGATTTTGTTACTCGGCAGAATTATGTCAATTTCATCAATAACCGTTTTTTTATCATATCCGGCAACAACCTTTTTTGCAGACAGTTCATGTTCGTTCATCATGCATTACCTCCCCTGCGATTGACACGCACCAACAAAAACAGCATATACGGAGCACCTAATACGCCTGTAATAACACCTGCCGGATACCTGGTCCCCAAAGCAAATTGCCCCACCAAATCGGCTGCCAGCACAAGAACGGCTCCAACAAGCCCGGCGGTCACCGCATTTACCCCGCCCTTCCCAATCAAGCGGGAGGCTATGGGGCCGGACAAAAAGGCAACGGAGGCAAGAGGACCCGTAATAGAGGTTGCAAAAGCAACCAGAAATACTGCAGCGAAAATCAGGGCCATATACATGACATTAACCTTCACTCCCAGAGTAAGCGCGGCGGCATCTCCCAGCTGCATGGCCTTAAGATGCCTGCTTAACACGGTAAGAATAACTCCGGAAAGGACGACAACCACAAGCAAACCCGGAACCTGCTCCAGCTTGACGCCATTCATGCTTCCGTTAAGCCAGCGAAGGGCTGTGGCTACATCATACTGGGCCCCCTTAAGCAAAATGAAGGAAACAGCCGACCTCAGCATGGCCTGAATGCCAATCCCAATAAGAATGAGCCGTACTTTTGAAAAGTTTTTGCCCTGGGATAGCAGGTAAATAATACCGGCAACAATAAGCCCCGCTGCCAAAGCTATCAGTGACACCTTATTTCCGCTAATATTCAGCATCAGAATACAAAATACAGCAGCCGTGCCGGAACCGGCGGTAACCCCTATAATATCGGGGCTTGCCAAGTCGTTTCTGAGTAAGGTTTGAAAGGTTCTCCCGGACATACCGAAAGCCATACCCGCCAAAATACCAATAAGCATTCTTGGAAGCCTCAGGGTTTTTATGGTAAATACCGCGCTGCCCTGTTCCTCTCCTTTTAACACTCTTATGACAACCTCGGGGGAGTAAACGGTATTACCATAAAGGAGCATTATTACCGACAAAATCGCTATTAGAAAAAGCAAAACCAGTACTATGACAATATGCCGCCTGCGCCTTTTTCGATAGCCCTGAAGAATAAATGTATTTACATGTGATGTCATATGGCGTTCACCTTCGCCTTCCTAGCAATCATGATAAAGAACGGCGCGCCTAAAAAGGCTGTTACTATTCCCACTTCCAGCTCACCGGGGCTTCCCAGCATACGCCCTATCACATCGGATACCGTCAAGAGGCAGGCTCCTCCGGCGGCAGACATGGGGATGATGTATTTTAAGTCGGGGCCAAAAAGAAAGCGCATGAGATGAGGAATCATAAGTCCCACAAAGCCTATGGGCCCGGCCAGCGCCGTTGTGGCTCCGCATAGCAGAACTCCCGCAAAGGCGCCCAGTCCCCGGGTCCATTTGGCGCTGCTTCCGAGGCTTGCAGCCATCTCATCTCCCAGTGCAAGACAGTTGAGGTTGGGAATTAATAAAAGGGCGATAATAAAGCCCACAAGCAAATACGGCGCCACAACCAGGATATCCTTCCAGCCCGTACCGCTCATGCTTCCCACCTGCCAGAACCGGAAGGCATCCATAACAATGGAATTGGGCAGCATAACCGTGCTGACCAGAGAAGCCAGGGCCATACTTGTTGCTGCGCCGGACAAAGCCAGCTTAATGGGGGTTATTTCCCCGCTTCCGATGGCGGCTATGGCGTATACAAGGACAGCCGCAGCTCCTCCGCCGATGAGAGCAAGCCATATGTACTGCTCCGGCAGATTGATATTGAAAAAGGCAATCCCACAGACCACAAACAGCGATGCTCCGGTATTTACGCCCAAAACGCTGGGATCCGCAATAGGATTTCTCGTGACAGACTGCATAAGGGCACCCGATACTCCGAGTGCCCCTCCTGCTATCATACCAAAAATCATTCTTGGAATTCTTGCCTGTACCACACGTACCGTGAAGGAATCCCCATTGGGTCCCGCAAGGGCCTCAATCACTTCAAGAAAAGGAATGGACCGTGATCCTACCATCAGTGAAAGAAGTGCACACAGTACGAGGCCTATTAAGCTAGCCATAATGATAATACTTTTTTTTGGTTTTCTCATTTTACCTTTTCCGCTGCTCCATTTAATAATGCAAGGTACTCGTCAATCGTTGCGGGAATGGATAAAACCGAAGGCGTACTGGATGCGGTAAGAGCGGTAGTGGGATCCAGCATAACCACTGCTCCGTTGGCAACGGCGGGGATTTGTCCCACCAGAGAATCTTTCTGAAGGACCTCCAGTACGGATTCATCGCCGTAGGTTATAATAATGTCGATATCGTCCAGAACATCAATATTCTCAGCGCTTATGGTAACGGTAAAGGCACTCTTGTCCTCTGCCAGCTGCATGACGCTGTCGGGGAAGCCAAGGCCTAAATCATTGAGATAAGAGGCGCGGGGATCCGCAGTCAGATAAATATAGAACTTGCCCAGATCGGAGGCGTTGAAATAGAAGAACGCAGCCGTCTTTCCTTCCAGGCTTTTATAATTCTTTAATTTGCTTGCAATAAGTTCTTCCGTTTCGGCAATAAGCTTCTCAGCTTCAGCCTCCATTCCCATGCCCTTGGCGTTCATGAGTGTCTGCTGGCGCCAATAGGTCTGCCATGCGTATTCGGGATAGGCTATAACAGGCGCTATCTGGCTTAACAGCTCATACTCTTCCGGAATCATTCCGGAATAGGCCGCTAAAATAACATCCGGGTTGGCGTCACTAATGGCTTCGTAATCCAGACCGTCGGTATCGTCAAACACTGCGGGCTTATCCACGCCAAGCTCTTTGTATTTGGCTGCCGTCCACGGAAGAAGACCGTTTTTATCTACCGCACCAAAGTTGGCCTTGGAAACCCCGGCCGGAATAACACCCAAAGCCAGCGGCACGTCCTGATTGCCCCAGGAAATGGTTACCACCCGCTCCGGTTTGCTTTCGATGACGGTTTCGCCCAAAGCATGCGTAATTGTTATGGGATATGTAACGGATGCTTCATTAGAAGGCTCTGCCGATGGTGTCCCGGAAGCTGTTTCAGAAGCAACGGGAGTTTCCGCCCCCGGTGTTTTTTCACCTACCGCTTGATTATTGCCGCAAGCCGTGAGCAGTGCCGTAGCTGTAAAAAGTGCCGCAAGGCTTAATTTCACTCTTTTTCTCATTATTTTATTCTCCCTTATAAAATGTAATCCATCCTCAGTTAGACGACTCTAACTAAGAATGGATTATACTTCATGCCATAAAACATGTCAACTAAAAACTAAAACCAGCTAAAATATTTTTAGTCGATTTGTTTCAAGCAAGCCTTTTATAAAGAAAAGCTGTCATGCAGGAGCAAATCCGAGGAGCAGGTATAATGCATGATTTCCCCACCTTCGCCGTCGGCCAGGCGGAGGGCAACGTCAAAGGCTTTTATTGTGATTTCGTCAATAGGCCGGGCTATCATGGACAGGGACGGGATATAGTTTACAATGTGATCCGCATCGCCGGAGGAACCAAAGCAAAACAGTTCGGCATTTTTAGGTATAAAAAAATGATTCCGGGCCAAAAGAGGTATTGCACCAAAGGCCAGGGTACTGTTCATGCATATGATTATCTCCGGTTTATTTTCCATGTTCAGAATATGCCGCGCCGCAATGGCCCCTCCTATCATGGTATTTTCTGTGGCGATGAAAACCTCTTCCGGGAGGCGGATTCCGTTTTCTTCACAACATCGTACAAGCATATTTAAATACTCTTCGCCGTGCTGCCTGTTCTCGCTTCCCGAAAGAACAACTATCTCTTTATAGCCTTTGGCTACAATCATTTTTACAGCCTGAGCAATTGCTTGATCCGCCAGGTAGGATACGCTGGAATACTTGGTGCTTGCGTGATTATAGATCACAAATGGAGAATGGCCTTCCCGGCTTTCCAGATTTTTTAAATCACTCTCACTTTCAAGGCCTACTACCGCAGAATCATAAGCAGATGGCTGGGTTCGGTCAATTTTATCCAACAGCTGCCCCTTGCCATAAGGACATAGCAAAATATTATAATCCCGACCCGTCTGTTTTCTGTGCTTATTTATGCTGGAGTTTATGACGTTCATATCCATCCAGACCGAATCCACAGGGATAAAAAATGCTATTGTGGGCTGCCATACGTTTACTGTGTTTGCGCCTGTTTCAGATGCAGAGGTATTCATTTTATATCCCAGCTGTTTTGCCGCCTTAACAACCTTCAAGGCGGTACTGTCCGCTACCTTATGCTC
>JAEXPO010000564.1 GCA_023446675.1 Bacillota bacterium
GCCTTATTCGCCTCCATGATACGATTGAAGGTATCCCCGCCTTCCACTGCCAGCTCCGCATTGAGCTCAACTTCCTTCTTGGCTGCCTCACTGTCATTAAGCACCTTGGTAATCTGAGCATAAACATCGTTGATCATGGCCCGTATAGAGAAGGTTGACTTTTTAGACTGCTCGGCAAGCTTTCTTACTTCATCGGCCACCACCGCAAAGCCTCTGCCGTTTTCACCGGCTCTGGCTGCCTCTATGGCTGCATTAAGAGCCAAAAGGTTTGTCTGCTCGGATATATTGTTAATGATGCCTACAATTTTACCAATTTCATCGGAAAGACGGTACATGTCCTCCGCGTTTTTAGCTATGCCGTCAATTCGGTCCTTCACCGTAATGGTTTGGCTGATAATTTTCTGTACGTTGCCCTCACCCTCCGCCGAGCGTTCCATGGCGTTGCTCACCGCATTGGATATGGAGGTGGTCTCGCTGCTGATTTGCCCGATGCGATCATCAATGGAAAAGATGGAATCAATAATGCCGTTAACAGCCTTTTCCTGCTCCGAAGCATTCAGCGTGTTGCTCGTGGAAATATCCACCAGATGCTGGTTTGCCTGAACTGTTTCGTGGGTGGAGTTGGCTACGCTCTCAACGGCCTTGTTGATATAGTCCGTGTTTTTCTGCATGAGGGTAACAATTTTAACAAGACTTCCGGTCATGGTTTCAAAGGAATGAATAACATCGTCAATTTCATCCATATTGGAAAGCTTCAAGTCGCTGTGGCGCAAATCACCCTGAGCCACCTTCTGACTGACGCCTTTTTAAAGTGACAGGCTTTTAATAATACGCCGTACCACATAGGCGCCCACCAGGCTTCCGAGAGCCAGGCAAACAATAAGGATAGTCCATGTCATGGTCGTAATGGCGGTCCGGGTTTTACCTATTTGCACCCGCATGGAAACCGTGTTATCAATTTCTGTTCCGATAAAATTAGTGGCTTTTTCTTTAAAGGTTTGAATGCCCTTTAAGGCCTCCTGGGCCATGGTGCTGGCTTCGGGTGATTTGCTGCCCGCCGCTTCCACATAAGCATCCAGCTTTAGCAGCACATCGTTAACCGTCTGAATAATGCTTATCCGGGCCGAGCTGTTTACGGAAACCTGACCGTTTATAGCTTGTATATTATCATTTAAGATAACTTTGCTGCTCTCATAAAGCTCCTTATTATTGTCATTGGTCGACAGCTCATAGGCCTTGGCGCTGTAATAAACGTCATTGAGCTGCTTTGTAAGCAGGTTCGCCCTGTTAATGATGGTAAAGATCTCATCATAGCCAGACAAAAGCTTGCCGTATTGTACGGACGTATAGATATTAACAATGGAAAGCGGAATCAAAAGTCCGGCCAACAATAGAATCATGGTTGCGCGCATGCTTCTTAAAAAAGCAGGCAGCTTAAACCGGCTTGTCCTTGCTCCATCGTTTGTTTTATCGGTAGAATCCTGATTCTTCTTTCGGTTTCCCGGTTTTCCAATAAAACCAATTGCACTTACGCCGGCATTGAAAACACTAGAGAGCTTATTTTTGAAGTGTAAGGATTGTCCGTTCTTTTTTCTCATAATAGCCACCCCATCCTAACATACTTGGTTATTCGGTCGTGCCTGATGATAAATAGCTAAGAACGGATGAAATATTACCTTCGCTTTTCCTGTAACGCACATTATGTCTTTCCTTCTTTGAGGCCTTCGCTCATCGGAATCATAAGAACCCGGTGAAGATGTGTACTGTCCAATCTTAAAAAATAACAGCGTCGGTCAATATTCTCCGTTTCTGTTCGGATTACCCTGTTCCACCGGCTCAACGGCTTTTAACCAGTTGAACTCTGCAGGCCCGACGAATCGGACTTGCATTTGGAAGTTATTTATTGAAGCATGCTTTTCGCCTCTTACAAACCTCTAAAGGTGGAATAATATAATAATTTAAAAATTATACCCATAGCGGATATAGGATTCAAGTATAAAACATATGAATTTTCTATGTATCTCGACATCATTTTCATCTATATTACCTTAAAATCCCATAAAAAAACAGAATGGCGGATTTCCAGGAGTGTAATCCCTTAGAATCACCCCTGAAAAGCCGCCTTTGGCTCATCCTGTTCCGCTGTCTTAAATACCGGGAATTCGGATCTGTTTATTGTTTTTGCTTTCCCTGTACATAACGAATTTGCTTCCCACAACCTGAATAGGCTCTGCCTTAAGCTTCTCACAAAGCAGGTGGCAGGCCTCCCTGGCCGAATACTCGGCATTTTTGAGGACCACGGCCTTTATAAGCTCTCTGGCTTCCAGGGCCTCGTCATATTGACGGATGCTGTTGTCCTCAAGTCCGTTTTTCCCAATCTGGTAAAGGGCAGGCATGGTGTTGGCCAAACCTCTTAAATAGCTTCTTTGCTTTCCTGTCAGCATGCTTTCTTCTCCCCGGTTAATCCTGTTCCCCTGCAAAAGGAAGCGACAAACCGATATCTCAATAAATGAAAGAATTACGGAACATAATCAAATTCCATCTCACCGATACGTACCGTATCGCCCTGTTCAATGCCCTTAGATTCCAAAGCCTCAATAACGCCTCTGTTTTTCATTGCTCTTTGGAAGTACTGAAGTGATTCTCTGTCATTCAGGTTCACCGAGCCCATGATTTTATCCACCCAGGGGCCTTCCACCACATAAAGCTCGTTCTCCCTGCGAACGGTAAACAGCGGCTCGTCTCCGAAATCCTCTTCGCCGTAAGGCTCTCTCTGAACAGCTTCGAACACCCGTATGGGAGGAAGCTCCTTAAGCATTTCATAGGCATCACGCATGAGCTTATCCACACCCTGGTTGGCTGCTGCTGATATTTCATACACCGGATATCCCCGCTTTTCCATTTCAGCCTTAAATGCCTTTACCTTTTCCCCATCCTCTACCGCATCCATTTTATTGGCTGCGATGAGCTGAGGAATTTCAGCCAGGCCGGGATTGTACAGCATAAGCTCCTTATTGATGGTATCCACATCGGAAAGAACATCCCGTCCGTCGGTTTCGGCCATATCCACCATATGGATAATAAGCCGGGTACGCTCCACATGGCGCAGAAAATGATGCCCCAGGCCCACGCCTGCATGAGCGCCTTCTATAAGCCCCGGGATATCCGCCATAACAAAGCTCTCGTTTTGTCCCAGGGAAACAACGCCCAGATTGGGGCTTAAGGTTGTGAAGGGATAATTGGCTATTTTAGGCTTGGCTGCCGAAACAACCGACAAAAGCGTGGATTTGCCTGCGTTAGGAAAGCCCACCAGGCCAACGTCCGCAAGAAGCTTAAGCTCCAAAATGGCCGTTATTTCTTCCCCAGGTGTGCCGTTGCGGGCAAAATTGGGAATTTGGCGGGTAGGTGTTGCAAAATGCTGATTTCCCCAGCCCCCTTTGCCACCCCGGGCGATAATGACGGACTGATCCTCGCCGGAAATATCGGCTATGATGGCTCCGGTAAGCTTGTCCTTCACCAGCGTTCCTCTGGGAACCTTCACGACCAGATCCTCGCCCCCTTTGCCGCTGCAGTTTTTGTAGCCGCCCTTTTCGCCGCTGGGAGCATTATACTTTCTTTTATAGCGAAAGTCCACAAGGGTGCGAAGGCCCGAATCCACTTTAAATATGACGTTGCCTCCGTCTCCTCCGTCGCCGCCGTCCGGACCGCCGTGGTTGATGTATTTTTAGCGGTGAAAGGCAACTATACCGTTTCCGCCGTCCCCCGCCTTTATGAAGATTTCAGCAATATCGTAAAACATGGCTTCCCCCCTGTTTTCTCTAACTAAAGCGGGCTAAGCCCGCAACCTGATTGCTCGGTTGTGCCGATGAATAACTCATTTTTAAATTAGCGATTCTAAGCTATAAGGTACTCTCCTTAAGTTTCCTTCAGCTCCAGCTTCTTTATTCAGAAAGAAGTTAAAGCCACAAAGAAAAGGGACGAATACTTCGTCCCTCACCTGTCGCTACTTTTGAAAGTATTCCGTTTCACTGAATCCGGCAGGTTATCAAAGGAGAACCTGCAATCGATCCTTAAGCGGAATAAACGCTGACTTTCTTTCTTGTCTTGTCAAGTCTTTCAAATTTCACTTTGCCGCCAACGAGAGCGAAGAGTGTATCATCGCTTCCGATTCCCACATTGGTGCCGGGATGAAATTTGGTTCCTCTTTGCCTGACTAAGATATTTCCTGCCAGCACGGCTTGACCGTCGCCTCTCTTAACACCAAGTCTTTTGGACACGCTGTCACGGCCGTTTTTAGTGCTGCCGCCACCTTTTTTATGAGCAAACAGCTGTAAATTTATCCTGATCATGGCTACAC
>JAEXPO010000033.1 GCA_023446675.1 Bacillota bacterium
GCTGGATTAAGCAGGATATAGGGTTGGACGCCAGCATCAGTGGCATCAATATTATCAAAAAAATTACTAAAAAATAGTGCATAGGCATTCACGCCTATTCTCTCTATAATAAGCTGGCAGGGGAGTATCTGTTTTTGTAAGTAATATTGAGGCAATATGGGAGAGAGCCTAATGAAAAGACGTTTTTGGATCATCTTGTCGATATTACTTATAGCTGCCGTAGCTGCATTAACCGCTCTTCATGATGGAGAGACAGCCAATGAAAATATGAGTCAGACAACCGGTACGGTTGCAACGGCTGTCTGGTTTTCTGATGTTTACTACTGGAATCCGCCCGTATGGAGCCAGGCAGAAGGGACTATTACCGGAGCGATTACGAAGAAAACCGGACTTGCTCCCATCCTGTCCATTCCCGAGGATAACGGAGACAGCCGATTAAGCCTTATGCTTATCAACGGAAATCTTCCCGACATTATTTCCATAGCTGATAAAACCATGATAAGCCATCTGGTAAAATCGGACAAGCTTTGGCCCATGGAGGAGTTTTTAAAGACCTATATGTCTGACTCCCATCTTTTGAAGGATTTCCCGGAGGATGTGAAGTCTGTTCTGACTGAAAGAGATGGGGACTGGTATGCCATTCCTTCTAATATGCAAAGTCAGGATAATAATGAGCTGTATCCCATGTCTGACGATTATTGGAAGAGAGATGCGCTTTATGCGGATGGTTTGACAGTAATATGGAATAAAGCGCTGCTTAAGCGGCTTGGATTGACAAAAGAGGAGCTTCAAACGGAGGCTCAGGTATTGGGTGCCTTTGAAAAAGCGCAGGAAAGAGGCCTTCTGGTTAACGGAAATGAGGTTATTCCTCTTGTTATTGATGGCATTGATTACCAAAATCAAACCCTCACTGCCCTTCAAAATTTTTTCGGGGCAGAGGAAATTGATGAAGACGGAAACTATCGCGACAGGCTTCTGGCTCCGGAGAGCAAGCATGCCATGAAGTTTCTCAATACCGCCTTTCGGGAGGGCTATCTAAATTCAGACGGTTTTATGATTGACAATAAGCAGATACAGGAGTACATTGCTTCAGGCCGTGTGCTGTGCTATATCGGAAATGTTCTGAAAACCGGAATGAATGAATCCGACTGGCTGTCCACCGCGCCGATTCTTTCCTCCGAGGATACCCGGCCCGTGCTGGGAATCAATCAGCAAACCTCCAGCGGCTGGATCTCCACCTTTATCACAAAGGAGTGCACAAACCCGGAGGCGGTTGCGAAATGGCTGGATTATATGACAAGCAGCGAAGGCATGCTGCTGAGTAATTACGGCTATGAAAACCAAGACTATACTCTCAACGAAGAAGGCCTTGTCGTAATGACTCAGCAAGGCCTGATAAAAAAGAAGGCCTATTATGAGACAGGTCTTGGGGCATGGTGGCCGTTCTTTAATAAGAACTGGTATTTCAGTGTAACGTCTGTGCCCTCCGAGGGAGATAAGACAAGCGCCCGGTATCAGATATTGTGCGCCCTCGGGCAAAATGAGCTGACGTCGGTGTATGACAGCGCGCTGGTGGATTTTCCAGTAGATTATATTGATTCTAACAGCCTCTTGGGGGACATTGAAACCCAAATAAGGAAATACAAAAAATCCCAGATTACCACGGTAATCCTGTCTCCGACAGAGGGAGCGTTTGAAGAGCAGTATAATGAAATGATAAACAGCCTTGAGGAAATGGGAATAAAAACGGTGGATGAAAAGAAAAGCCTCAAATACCGGCAAAATACTGTCAGGTATATGAAGGTAATTGAAAAGGTAAATTAACACCAAAGGCGTCAGGCAAATAAAAGAGTGTTTGGTAAAACGATTTTGACGGAGGAAGGAAAATGTACAAATTCAACAGGAAAGATTATGAGAAAAGAATGGAATGGTATGTTGATGCCAGATTTGGTATGTTCATACATTGGGGCCTTTATGCCATACCGGCACGGGGCGAGTGGGTCAGAAGCTTTGAGCATATAACCGACGAGGTGTATCACCGCTATTTTGAGGAGTTCGATCCCAAAGAGTATGATCCGCGGAAATGGGCCCGCGCGGCCAAAGATGCAGGGATGAAGTATATGATTCTAACGGCGAAGCATCACGACGGCTTTTGCCTGTTTGACAGCCAATACACGGATTTCAAATCTACCAATACAAAATGCGGAAGAGATCTTGTAAGAGAGTATGTGGAAGCGGTTCGGGAGGAGGGCTTAAAGGCAGGCCTTTACTATTCTCTTCTGGACTGGCATCACGAGGACTTTCCCCATTTTTCAGACGGAAGCCATCCCATGCATAACAATCCCCTTTACAGGGACGAGGAGCGAAACTGGGACAACTACATAGAGTATATGCACAATCAGATTCGGGAGCTGTGCACCGGCTATGGGCAGCTGGATGTTCTGTGGTTTGATTATTCCTACGGTGAGATGAGCGGAGAGAAGTGGGGGGCGACAAAGCTTGTCAATATGGTAAGAGAGCTTCAGCCGGGAATTATTATCGACAACCGGCTGGAAGCAAGCGGCTCCGGATTGGGTTCTTTGGCCGAAGGCAACCCGCTGCCCTATCACGGTGATTTTGTAAGCCCTGAGCAGATTATTCCTCAGGACGGTATTCGGGATGTGAACGGGGAACCGCTTATTTGGGAGTCCTGCTTCACAATGAACGACAGCTGGGGCTATAATGCCCGGGACAAGTTTTTCAAGCCGGCCTCCATGCTTATAAAGAAGCTGGTGGAGTGCGTTTCAAAGGGCGGAAACATGCTTTTGAACGTAGGGCCGGACGCGTATGGCAATTTCCCCGAGGAATCAACCCGCATTCTCCGTGAAATCGGCGCCTGGATGAAGAAAAACGGCGAGAGCATTTACGGCTGCGGCATCTCATCCCTAAAGCGGCCTGAGTTCGGCCGGATTACCCAAAAGGGCAATAAGCTGTATTATCATATTTTCGAAAATACCGTAGGCCCCATTCCTCTTATGGAGCTGACAAAAAAGCAGGTTAAAAAGATACGCCTTATTTCCACAGGAGCAGAAATTCCTGTTGCGGACAATTGGGTAAGCCGGAATTACCCGGACATTACCTTCGCGGATTTGGGGATAAACCCCATACTTCCGGATCCCGTGGACACGGTAATTGAGGTGGAGCTCAATGAGGCCTAAGCCTCTTGATTAATTATTACAGGGGGCCCCTTTCAGGGGCCTTTTTTTTATGCGGAGATGCTAATTTTTTAAGCTTAAGATAAAAAATAATACCAAAACACAAAAATAAATACATGGGACGAACAGAAAGCTTTATTTATAATGATCTTAGACGAAACACAGAATGCAGGAGGAGAGACGCGTCTATGAGCATTGGAAGAATTAAGGGTCAAAGGGGCAGGGGATCTGGTTTAGGTTACCTAATGGATCATTATGATTTGTATCTGATGCTTTTGCCCGCAGTAATATACGCCTTTATATTTTTATATTTACCCATGTATGGAGTTGTTATGGCGTTTCAGGATTTTACTCCGGCAAAGGGTATTTTCGGAAGCCCCTTTGTAGGTTTAAAGCATTTTACAAAGTTCTTCAGCACCTATATGGCGGGACAGGTTATCGGCAATACAATCACTATTTCTCTGTACGCTCTTTTGGCATCGTTTCCATTTCCGATTATTCTGGCCCTTATGCTGAACTATTGCGTAAGTAAAAGATTTGGCAGGCTAGTACAATCGGTAACCTACATGCCCTATTTTATCTCCATTATGGTGCTGGTGGGAATGATGAACATTCTGTTTTCCACCAATTACGGCCTTGTTAATCTTGTCCTGAAAAGCCTCGGCTATGAGGTATACACCTTTATGGCAAGCGAAGCAAGCTTCCGCCATCTTTATGTCTGGTCGGGCATATGGCAGGGAACGGGCTATGCCTCGGTAATTTATTTCGCGGCGCTTGCGGGTATTGACCCCAGCCTCTATGAAGCTGCCAAGCTTGACGGGGCGGGAAAATGGCAGAGAATATGGAATATCGATTTGCCCGGTATTATGCCGACAGCCATTATTATGCTTATTCTTAACGCAGGCAGTATTATGAGCGTTGGCTTTGAAAAGGCCTACATCATGCAGAACGACAGAAACTCCGGTGTTTCGGAGGTATTGTCCACCTACGTCTACAAGGTTGGGCTTATAGACGGAAGATACAGCTTTTCCGCAGCTATAAATCTGTTTAACTCCATTATTAATTTTCTTGTTCTAATAATAATAAATCGTATTTCGCGTAAAGTAAGCGAAACATCCTTATGGTAGGGGGCGTAGCATGAAGAAAATAAAACTGGGCGACAGGCTTTTTGACGTCCTCAATACGCTATTTCTTGTCACTATCTTTTTAGTTACTGTTTATCCCTTGTATTACATCGTCATTGCCTCCTTCAGTGAGCCTCAGATGGTGCTCACCGGAGGGGTCACTCTTTTCCCCAGGGGGTTCCAGCTTGAAAGCTATAAGCTGGTTTTTAAAAACAATGAAATTATAACAGGCTACCTGAACAGCATTTTTTATACGGTGCTGGGAACCGTTGTTAACCTGGCGTTTACCTTGCTTGCGGCCTACAGCCTGTCAAGAAAGGATTTAAAGGGAAGAAAATTCTTTACGCTGATGTTTGCCTTCACCATGTTCTTTGGGGGCGGCACCATCCCCACCTATATGCTGGTTAAAAGCCTGGGAATGATTAACTCGGTATGGGCCCTTGTTATCCCCAATGCCATCAGCGTATGGAATCTTATTTTGTGCCGAAACCATTTTGAGGTTAATATTCCGGGTGAGCTTCTGGAGGTGGCCCAAATTGAGGGCTGCCGCAATTTCTACTTTTTCCGTAAAATTGCCTTACCCTTATCCGGTTCTCTTATCGCGGTTATGACGCTTTTCTATGGTGTGGGCCACTGGAATTCCTACTTCCAACCCATGCTGTATCTGACGGATAAAGCAAAATACCCTCTCCAGCTGGTTTTGAAAAACATCCTGGTATCAAGTCAGCCTGACGCCACACTGGCAGGCCTGACAAACCGGGTTGAGCTTTACCAGCAGACGGAAATGCTCAAATATGCTCTGGTCGTCGTATCAAGCCTTCCCATGATTATGCTGTACCCCTTTGTGCAAAAGCATTTTGTTCAGGGCATCATGGTAGGCTCAATTAAAGGATGAAGAGGTTTAACCTCGACATAAATAAAAAATATATAGGAGGTTGTCAAATGGTTAGAAAAAAGGCTAAAAGTCTATGCAGCATTCTGCTGGCAGCCGCATTCGCATTCAGCGGCTGTTCATCCAATCAGCAGAGCTCGCCCACAGCTACCCCTCAAAGCTCGGCTTCGGCTACCCCAACAGCCAGTTCCTCTCCCTCTTCGGACGGCAGCGGTCCCATTGTTAATGAGAAGGTAACCTATACCATGGGCGCAAGGCTATCCACTAACTGGGGAAATCCTGCGGAGGACGAATTTTTTGTAAATCTGGAGGAGGAAACCAATATCCATGTGGAATGGGTTACCTATTTGGATACCGAAGCAGAGGAAAAGTACAAGCTGCTCATGGCTTCCGGAGACTACCCTGACGCCTTTATCGGCGGGCTTGGTGGAGGCGACACGGACGTTATTTCTTACGGCAATCAGGGAATCTATATTTCCTTAAACGATCTTATCGATCAGTATGCCACGAATTTCAACCGTCGTGTCAGTGAGGAATACCCCGATGTCAAAAAAATGATTACCTCTCCTGACGGCAATATTTATGCCATGCCCAGTGTTCTTTACAATCCGGTCATTTACAACTCCACCTTTATCAATAAGAAATGGCTGGACGCTGTGGGAGCGGAGGTTCCTACCACCACCCAGGAATTTGAAGAGGTACTTAAAAAGTTTAAAACCGAGGATCCCAACAATAACGGCAAAGCGGACGAAATTCCCTTAAGCTTTATTTACTCCGACTGGGGTGCTTCTGATGCCGGCAGCTATTTCGGAGCTTTCGGGTACCCTCTTTCTCCGGATTATACCGTTATTGATGAGGGTAAGGTGGTGTATCTCGGAGCCGAGGAAAGCTTTAAGCAGGGTGCGCAATGGCTGGGATCCCTTTACAGCCAGAACCTTTTGGACAAAGATATTTTTACACACGACGACAGCGCGTATTCTGCAAAGATCTCCAGCGACACCGTTGGAGTATTCTCTTCATGGGATGTTTCCGTAGCGGGGGATTATTCCGACGATTATGTGGCCCTAATGCCCCTCACCGGACCCGACGGTGAAAACAACGGCCTGAGAGAAGGCATCACCGGCTTTTACAAGAGCCAGTTTATCATCACTGATAAAGCTAAGAATCCTGAAATCCTGATGCAATGGGTTGATCGCTTCTACAAGGATCTGGAAACCGGTCTGAACGCGACCTATGGTATTGGACCTGATGAAAACAAGAGCTG
>JAEXPO010000054.1 GCA_023446675.1 Bacillota bacterium
ACGGCTTTCTGCTCATACCAGGCGATATTGTACACAATGGGAAGGTCGTTGATATCCTCCAGGCCGAAAACCTCCTTGAGCTTAAGCGCTATAACCGCCAGCGAATAGGAATCATTGCACTGTCCGGCGTCCAATACTCTCGGAATACCTCCGATATCGCCTAAGGGAAGCTTATTGTATTTGTACTTGGCGCAGCCCGCGGTTAAGATAACAGCATCCTTGGGAAGGCCCAAGGCAAAATCCGTATAGTAGTTTCTGGATTTGGCTCTGCCGTCGCAGCCGGCCATGACCACAAACTTCTTTATGGCTCCTGTCTTAACGGCGTCTACCACCTTATCCGCAAGTGCCAGAACCTGATTATGGGCAAAACCGCCGACAATCTCACCGGTTTCCAGCAGCGTGGGGGCCTTCAGAGTTTTGGCGTGAGCGATAATTTGGGAGAAGTCCTTCTCCACTCCCGGTTCGCCGGGGATATGGACGCAGCCGGGATAGCCCGCAGCGCCTGTGGTGTAAAGCCTTCCCCTGTAGCTTTCTTTCGGGGGCACAATGCAGTTGGTGGTCATGAGAATGGGGCCGTTGAAGCTTTCAAACTCCTCATTCTGCTTCCACCAGGCATTGCCGTAGTTGCCAACAAAGTGAGAATACTTTTTAAACGCGGGATAGTAATGGGCTGGAAGCATTTCCGAATGGGTATACACATCCACTCCCGTACCTTCCGTTTGCTTAAGGAGCATTTCCAAATCCTTAAGATCATGTCCTGAAATAAGGATGCCGGGATTGGTACCAACGGAAAGGCTTACCCTGGTTATCTCAGGATTGCCGTAGGCGGTGGTGTTGGCCTTGTCCAGAAGGGCCATGCCCGATACGCCGTACTTGCCCGTTTCCAGTACAAGAGCTGTCAGCTCCCCGGCGCTTAAGGAATCGTCAAGGGTTTTGGCAAGGGCGGTTTGGATGAAGGTATCCACATCCCCGTCCTCCTGCAAGAGGGCGTTGGCGTGCTTGCTGTAGGCGGAAAGCCCCTTGAGTCCATAAATAACAAGCTCTCTTAAGCTTCTTACATCTTCATTTTCCGTTGAAAGAACGCCGGATTTTCTTTCGGCTTCCCCAAGGGCGTCTTCACCGTTCCACTGCCACAGGGCGCAGTCTGAAAGATTTCCCCTGTCCTTCAATCCTCCGGCCAGAGCGGCCTTAACGGATAATGTATTAAGGATGCGGTCTTTTATGGCAGCGCCGTCAAAATTGGCGTTGGTGATGGTTATAAAAAGGTTTTCAGTTACCAGGCGGTTAACTGCGCTCTTCACCTGACCACCTTCCTTGCGGATACGGGTGGTGATTTCACTAAGGCCTTTGGTGGCATAAACCAGCAAATCCTGCAGAAGGGCAACCTCCGAAGTTTTTCCGCAAACGCCTCTAACCGTGCAGCCCTTTTGCCCGGCGGTTTCCTGACATTGATAGCAAAACATCTTGTTTTCCATGGCTATATCCTCCTGATATTCATAAGTGTGTGCTAAACCAAACTGACACAAGCTTAACAAATACCGAAGGGAAAAGACGTAACTTATGTTACGAATTTTAAAAAAGTATACAGGATTTCCATTAGAGAAGTTCCAGCCTGCCCGGCTCCGTTACCTTAATTCTGCGTCCGGAAAGAGTAATAAGTCCCTCCTCCTTCATGCGCATAAGCTCTCTGGAAAGAGAAGGCCGTGCCACCCCCAAATAATCGGCCAGCTCCTCCCGGTTCATTTTCAAATCCGTCTTACCGTCAGGTCCCATGCTTTTAAGAAGAACCGCGGCAATTTTCCTTCGAAGGGAGGAGCAGGATAGAATTTGAAGCTTTTGATTGAGGTAATAGGCTTTTTCAGCCAGGATGGACAGCATATTGCGTATAAGCACCGTGTGATGGATGCAGCTATTGGGACAGCTGCGGTACAAAAAGCTTCCTGGAATTTCCAAACCCCTTGAGGCACTGTCTGCTACGGCATAGTAGTCGTATTCCTTCTTTTCAAGGAAAACATACACCTCTCCGAAAAGATCTCCGGCCTCATTAAAAGCGGCCACCAAGGTCCTTTTTCCCATGGCCGAATCCCTGCACACGGAAACCTGCCCCTCCGCCACAACATAAAGCCTGTCCGGCCTGTCGGACTGGCGAAAAATCATTTGATTCTTTTCATAACGCTTCATGACAGCGCCGCTGCAGGTGAGGCAGCTATCGAGCTCCTCCTGTGTCATTCCCGCAAAAAGCCTGCTTTTTTTGATGCCCTGCTCCAAGCCTTAACCTCCTCATTATCCCTTTTCCCCAAATGTCCTTTTACTTCGCCCGTTCACTTAATCAGCGGCTGCGGTAAGCATTTGGGGTTTTATGGGTCAAGGCCTGAAAAGCCTTGTAAAAATTTGAAATATTCTGAAAGCCGCATTCCATTCCTATATCCAGAACGGTGCGCTGGGTGTGTTCAAGAAGATAGACGGCATATTCAATGCGCTTTCGCTTAATATACTGAACAGGGCTTATCCCGTTGCATTTTGTAAAATACCTGGAAAAAGCCGTTGTGCTCATATGAGCAATGCCTGCCAGGTCTGAAAGGCGGACGGGCCTTGTAAAGCTCTTATCAATATAAGCGAGTACCTGGCGCATCTGGTCGTTTACTCCAATGCCGCAAGCCTTTAAAAGGTTGATTTGACGGGCGGCAAGGGCTAAAATCTGGAGAGTGCAGGCTTCAATAATAACCTCACTGTAATCCCCCCGGGTTGTATCCTCCTCATCAATACGTTTTAAGAGGCCCGTGATTTCCGTATGCTTCTCTATTATGCGGTGACTGTAGCCATTAATGCGCTGGAGAAAGAGAGGCACCAGATCCGAATCAAACAAAAAGCGGGGCTCAAATTCCACAATAAGAAACTCAAGATCCTCCCCGGAGGTTATATCCATAATACGGCGTACTTCCTCGTTGTTTAAAAGCACCACATCATTGGATTGAACTTTGCAAAGCTCCCCACCGATGTTCCATAGAGCATTCCCTTTTTTTATCCATACAATTTTAAAGCAATGAGAAACATATAGTTTTCGGGATTTATTCCCATTATTCAAGCGCATTCGTCCGATTTTTACCTTTTTCCCCGCGCCATTCATGAAAGCGCCTCCTGGTTCTATCTTCGCCGGGATGACCGCCTTTGCCCGGTTTGGAAAAGCAGCGCCTTCCAGGGCAATAAAGTGGATATTCCGGGCAAAAGAGTGGAAGAAAAACATGCGCCTTCACGGTATGCTCAGTTTAAAGGAGATGAGAACGCATGTCAGAACAAGTATACCAAACCGCCATACTGGGCGCAACCTTCTATGGCATAGCCGCAGCCCTGTCCGAACCCGGCACCATAATTATTGAACGCAGCGGCAGTATTGGCAATGATTTTGTTGCGAGCCTCAACGAAAAGCCGCCCAGGATGTTGGACATAAAAAGCCCCCTGGGACTTGATTTCAAGCAAAATCTTGAAGCAAGAGGCCTTACGGACGGGTCGGGCGCTGTCTATTCGGGCCCCGCGCTTTATGTCGTCAGTGATTACCTAAAAAAAGCAAATACGGAGCTTTTGCTTTTGACAGAGGTGGTCGAAATTAAAAAAGCCAAAGATTATTATATTCTGACCGTTTATAATAACGAGGGCTTTTCACGGATTAACGCCAGAACCATTCTGGACACCACTGCCACTGGGGTATTGCATGATTGTGGGGGCCGGGTGTCCCGGTCTAAAAAGCTGGGCGTCCTGGTAAAAACGGGCATGAGTCCGACTGCCCATGACCCGTCCGGCAGTTCAAAATGTGAAATGCTTCACAATCCCATCAGCGGGCTTTCCACGCTTCACATCCCCCTTAATGGCGAAGACGGCTGGATCGAGGCAAGGAAAAAGCTTCATTCCTTCTGGAAGGCTGAAGGCCTTGAACAAAGCGGCGCACGCATTGCTTTTGTCGCCACGGAATTTGCCTATAACATAGCTGAGACTATGAAAAAGATTATGGATGAGTGGTTCTGGATACCCTCCTGTTCCTTTGGTAATCTTTTGGATGCCTTTGATCAGGGGACGCTTTTTCACTTTTCCAAAAGGGATCTTAACGCAATAAGGGAGGTAGAGCCTGAATGCTGCTGCGTGAAAGGATAAACGGGAAATTTGTATGTACTGAAACGACCATAGCTTTTGATGAAACCTATGATGTGGTTGTTGCGGGCCTTGGCACTGCGGGAGCTGTCGCACTCATTGCCGCTGCCCGAAGAGGACTTAAGGTCATGGGGCTGGAGCGTCTTAACGCCATGGGCGGAACAGGTACCCTGGGAACCATTGCAGGCTACTATTTCGGTTCCAAAGGCGGTTTATATTGCGACATTAACCAAAAAGCCCGGCAGCTGGATGAAACCCTTTATGTTGAAAACGCCTTTTGTGATTCCAAGATTTATGTTATGGACGAGGAGGCTTTAAAGGCAGGGGCTACAATAAACTATGAATGCATCGTCACAGGGGTTTACCTGGAGGATCGTCAAGTTAAGGGTCTGCGGCTCTTCATGAAGGGCGCAGAAAAAACTGTCGGGGCAAAAACAGTTATTGACGCCACCGGCGAGGCGGAGGTCTGCTATCTGGCGGGCTGCGCTACCATGCAGGGCCGAAGCATCGACGGCCAAACCCAGCCCTACACCAATTCCAGCGTGGTTCTGGATGAAAAGCTCCGCCGTCAGGCAGTAAACAGGGACGCGGGCTATGTGAACCAAAACGACTGCCGTCAGGTGGGAAAGGCCTATCTGGACGCCAATACTCTGGGTATTTACTTAAAGCCGGATTACATCGGCAAAACCAAATATGTTGCCATATCCTCCATACTGGGCATTCGGGAGGGCCGCATGATTTGCGGGGAAGAAATCCTTCGTTTTTCCGACACTGTCCTGGACGGCAAAAGGACGGAAAAGCCTCTGTTCTATGCCTTCTCCAATGTGGACAATCATGGCAAGGATATTGCCTTTGAGGACGAGCTTCTGGTGGATTGGTATGCGGCTGCGGGACTTTGGGGGCTGCTCTTTTCCGTGGCTGTTCCCGCAGGGGCCTTAATTCCCAGGGAGTACGACAATTTGATGGTTGCGGGAAGGTGCCTCTCTGTGGATCATAATCTGGCAAGCTGCGTACGCATGAAAAGCGATTTGGAGAAATGCGGGGAAGCGGCGGCTGAAATTTGCTATTTGGCCCTTGAAGCAGGTACAGCCCTTAAAGAGGCGGATTACGGAAGGCTCTCCGCCATCTTGAGGGAAAGCGGCTGCCTGGACGAGACCAATGATATGGGCTTTATTGTGCGAACCCTTGGGCCTGTGGTTCCGGAAAACAGGATTACTTTTATGACGGATACGGAAGAAATTCTCAAAGGCCTTCAGTCGGACAGTCCGGGCATTGCCATCTGGTCCGCAAGACGTTTGGGTGAGACGGCCACGGAGGCACTGGTTCCCGGCCTTGCTTCGGAAAACCAAAACCTTCGCAGGCATACGGCCCTGGCTCTTGGGCTTATTGGCGACAAAAGAGCCATTCCCGTGCTTCTTGAAATGGCTCAGGAGCCGGATGTCTTTATTCCAAATTCAAGCCTGAAATATGTTTACACCCGCGCCACCTCCGCCATTTATCTTTTAGGCAGGCTGGGCGCTGTGGATGCCCTTGACACCCTTATGGAAACAGGAAAAAGAACTGACAGCCCCTATAATGGGAGCTTTACGCCGGATGAGCTGTATGCCGGCGAGGACGAGGTGATTACCCAGCACCGGCTCTTTGCCATACGGGCTCTTGCCGACATTGCCGAAAAAAATCCGGAAGCAAGGCAAAGGATTTATCGGGAGCTTAAGGGGTATACCGACAGGGATGCTTTTTCAGTATGCATCACGTTAAAATCCAATCCCTGGCGTTCCTACGAGCTTGCCCCCAAGGTGAGGGAGTACATACAAAAGCGGTTGGGCTGAGGGTTATCCAATTTCTTCTGTCCGGTATTAAAAGCTATAGGGAGAGCCGTCCGGC